>NZ_JBJJLR010000056.1:0-34172 GCF_046230975.1 Pseudomonas sp. KCJK9058 | reverse complement strand
AAAATAACGTTTTTAATTTTGCATGGTCCTGCTGGCCGAGTTTTTGCAGCGAAGTTTGTGAAGCGCGACACGCGACAAATGGCAGCTGAGACTGCCCAGGTGGATTGCTACCCAGTGGCTGCTGCCATTGGCCTTGATGCAGTTCTGAACGTACGCCCTGCGCGGGAACCACGCGATGCAGATGCTGGAAGACGAAGCGCCCGACAAGGCCAATGCGACCGCCAGCGGACGGGCCGTACCCTTGCGTGAATTCAACCTGCTGCGCTGGTTTTCGGTGATCAGCCTGTTGATCATTACCGCGGTGGCAGGTGGGCTGGGTTACGTTTCGACGCGCTTCGTGGTGCGCGACAGCGTGCAGCGCGATGCCATGCTCACCGCGCAGTTCATTCAGGCAATGGCCCAGGCTGAAGTGCGTCATTCGCAATTGCCACCTGGCACCACCATGGGCGAATTGCTGGACCCGCGGCTGGACCTGCAGCACTTGCAGTTCACCCCGGCCTTGGCTGAATCGACCCGCGTCGAGTTCCTCGATCATGTCGAGCACCTGCCGGACACCTTGCTGGCCAACGTCTATGCCCGCGACCGCACTATTGTCTGGTCCACCAACGAAGAGCTGATTGGCAAGCAGATAGAAGTTGATGGCGATCTTGAGCGCGCCTTCCGCTCGCGTAAGGCGGTGTCGGCCAGTTATCACAAGGCCGCCGAGGATCGCGAAGAGCAGAAGTTCCAGCGCGCACCGCGTTACCTGTTCATCGAGAACTACATCCCGCTGTTCGACAGCCAGGGTGAGCAGGTACTGGCCATGGTGGAAATCTACAAGGAGCCGCAGGACCTCATTCGGCGCATCCAGCGCGGCTATGTGCTGATCTGGGCCTCGACACTGGTGGGTGGGGCGTTGATCTACTTCGGCCTGTTCTGGATCGTGCGCCGTGCGGCGCACATGCTGCACCTGCAGCAGGAGCGGCTGGTGGCAAGCGAAACCTACGTGGCGCTGGGAGAAATGTCGTCGGCCGTGGCTCACAGCATGCGTAACCCGCTGGCCAACATACGCTCCAGCGCCGAACTTGCCCAGGAAACCGCCAACCCTGCTGCGCAGAAGAACATCACTGACATCATCAGCCAGGTCGACCGCATGTCGCGCTGGGTGCGCGACCTGCTGGTGTCGCTACGCCCGGCCAGTGACGACCCCGAGGCCGTGGACCTGGTGGCGGCCATCGAGGACACCCACCTGGCCTTCGCCCAGCAGATCGAACGCAACGGCGTGCGCTTCCATTTCGAAGGGCCTGACGTGCAGTGGGTGGTCAGCCAGCCGCTGCAGCTTACGCAGATTCTCAACAGCCTGTTTTCCAACGCCCTGGAGGCCATGCCCGCTGGCGGGATGCTCAATGCCCAGGTCAACGTGCAAGAAGGCCTGCGTGCCGAGTTCGTGCTGACCGACACCGGCAAAGGCATGAGCCAACAGCAGGAACGGATGGTGTTCAAACCGTTCTTCACGACCAAGCAGGGAGGCCTCGGTGTAGGCCTGGCCTTGGTCAAACGCATCATGGAACGTTTTGGCGGCTCGGTCAGCCTGAGCAGCCGCGAAGAGGAAGGAACCCGCGTCAGCCTTACATTCAATATTGCAGCGGGAGGGGAACATGGAGCACAGCATCCTGGTCGTCGAGGATGATGAAATCCTTGCCGACAACATTCGCACCTACCTCAGCCTCAAGGGCTACGAAGTCATCGTGTGCCACAGCGCGGAGCTGGCGCTGGAGCAGATCAAGCGGGCGCAACCTGACGCGGTGCTGACCGACAACTCGTTGCCAGGCATGAGCGGGCACGACCTGCTACGTACCCTGGTGGCCCAGGCGCCGGACCTGAAAGTGATCATGATGACCGGCTACGGCAATGTCGAAGATGCCGTGCAGGCGATGAAGGAGGGCGCCTTTCATTACCTGACCAAGCCGGTGGTACTGGCCGAGCTCAAACTGACCCTGGACAAAGCCCTGGCTACCGAGCGCATGGAGCGCACGCTGTCGTTCTACCAGGAGCGTGAGGCGCAGAAGTCCGGGTTGCAGGCATTGATCGGCGAGTCGCCGGTGATGCTCACCCTCAAGCACACCCTGCGCCAGGTGCTCGATGCCGAGCGGCGCATGGCCAGTGACGACCTGCCACCGGTGCTGATCGAAGGCGAGACCGGTACGGGCAAGGAACTGGTGGCCCGTGCCCTGCATTTTGATGGTTCGCGCAGTAAAGGGCCGTTCATCGAGTTCAACTGCGCTTCGATCCCTGCCAACCTGCTTGAGGCTGAGCTGTTTGGCCACGAGAAGGGCGCGTTCACCGATGCCAAGGAGCGCCGTGTGGGGCTGGTGGAGGCTGCGGATGGCGGCACCCTGTTCCTGGACGAGATCGGCGAAATGGACCTGGTGCTGCAGGCCAAGCTGCTCAAGTTGCTGGAAGACCGCAGCATCCGCCGGATTGGTGCGGTGAAGGAACGCAAGGTGGATCTGCGGGTGATCAGCGCCACCAACTGTAACCTGGAGCAAATGGTGCAGCAGGGCAAATTCAGGCGTGACCTGTTCTTCCGGCTTCGCATTATCGCCCTGAAGGTGCCGCGCCTGTATTCGCGTGGGCAGGACATTCTGCTACTGGCGCGGCATTTCCTTGCCCACCATAGCCGGCGTTACGGCAAGCCGAACCTGCGCTTTTCTGCCGAGGCCGAAAGCCTGATGCTCGGTTATAGCTGGCCTGGCAATGTGCGTGAATTGCGCAACATGCTGGAGCAGACCGTGTTGCTGGCGCCGAACGAGGTGGTGCAGGCGCATCAGTTGAACCTGTGCATGACCTTGGTTGACGAGCCGTTGACGCAACAGCCGATGGCGGCCATGTTCGAAATGCCGCGGCACGAGCCAGAGCCGGGTACAAGCCTGCCTGACATGGAGCGTGATCTTGTCTGCAAGACCCTGGACCGCACCGACTGGAACGTGACCAAGTCGGCGCGGATGCTTGGGTTGTCGCGGGATATGCTGCGTTACCGGATCGAGAAGTTGGGGCTGACCCGGCCTGACAAGCGTCAGTGGTAGTACAGACCGTGTCGTCAGGGGTTACCTGTGCCCGAGCTGCCTTCTCCTTGCCGGCCGGTACCTTCCGACCCACTGCCATCCATCCCCGGCAGATCGCGGTTGTCATTCTGCTGCGCCGGCGGGCTTTGCGGTTCGTTGCCCTGTATGCGCGGGTCGGTGTCCCGCGGCAAAGGCTTCTCGATCGGGTTGAGGGTGCTGTCCACGCCTGGCTGTGGCGCCGTATTGTGCGGGTCGTCGGGGTAGGTCGGACCGGTGCCGACAGCAAACGCCAGCGGCGAGGCGAGCAGGGCAATCGAGAGGATGATTGAGCGGGGCATGGCAGGCTCCTTTGCTATACGGGTAAGGCTCATACTTCTCTTCGGCCTTATCCGGAACGTCAAGGTGCCATTACCCCGATCAACGGTCACACCACCAGCGACAGCAACATGATGAAAATGATGCCGACGATGGACAGGATCGTCTCCATCATGCTCCAGGTCTTGAAGGTTTCTGCCACGGTCATGTTGAAGTACTGCTTCACCAGCCAGAAGCCGGCGTCGTTCACATGCGACAGGATCAGCGAGCCGGCACCGGTGGCCAGTACCAACAGCTCACGGTTCACCCCCGGCACCAGGTCGATCACCGGTGCCACGATACCCGCGCCGGTGATGGTGGCGACCGTGGCGGAGCCGGTCGCGATGCGGATCACCGCCGCCACCAGCCATGCCAGCATGATCGGCGAAATTTCTGCCTGCACAGCCATCTGCCCGATCACGTTGCCTACGCCGGTGTCCACCAGCATTTGCTTGAAGCCACCGCCAGCGCCGACGATCAACACGATGGCGGCAGTCGGTGCCAGGCTCTGGTCGAGCATCTTCATGATCTGCTGGCGGTTGAAGCCGCGGGCCGAACCGAAGGTGTAGAAGGCCAGTAGCAGGGCGGCGAGCAGGGCAGTGATCGGGTGGCCGATCAGGTCCATCCACTGGCGCACGATGTGCTCGGCAGGCAGCACCACGTCGGCGAACGTTTTCAGCAGCATCAACGCGACCGGCAGCAGTACGGTGATCAGGGTGATGCTGAAACTTGGCAGGTTGCCCTGATCGGACTCCTTGGCGATCTGGTCCATCAGTTCCTGGGACGGGTTGCCCGGGATGTAGCGGGAAATGAAGTTACCAAACAGAGGGCCGGCGATGATCGCGGTGGGCAGTGCGACGATCAAGCCGTAGAAGATGGTCTTGCCAATGTCAGCATGGAAAATGCCGATCGCCAGCAAGGGGCCCGGGTGCGGTGGCACCAGCCCGTGCACCACCGACAGGCCGGCCAGCAGCGGAATGCCGATTTTCACCAACGATACGCCCGAGCGCCGGGCGACGATGAACACCAGTGGAATCAGCAGCACAAAGCCGATTTCGAAGAACAGCGGGATGCCCACCAGGAAGGCGGCGAACATCATCGCCCAATGCACGTTCTTCTTGCCGAAGGCGCGGATGAGGGTTTGCGCGATCTGGTCGGCACCCCCGGAGTCGGCCATCAGCTTGCCGAGCATGGTGCCCAGGGCGAGCACGATACCGACGAAGCCGAGTACGCCGCCAAAACCGTCCTGGAACGACTTCATGACCTTGGCCACCGGCATGCCGGAGGTCAGGCCCAGGAAGCCGGCCGCGAGGGTGAGGGCGACGAAGGGGTGAACCTTGAAGTGGGTGATCAGCAGGATCAGCCCGACGATGGTAACCAGCGCGTCGAGCAGTAGGAAGGTATCAGTAGCCAGTCCGAACATGGTTTGAAGGCCTCGGTCTTATCGTTGTTTTGGGCGTAGCTTTTTGGAGTCTTTGCCGCGTTTACGGGTTGGGGTAGCGCTGTCTTTGGTGAGACGGAAAAGCCGCCGAGGTCAGGCGGTTTGCGCCAGGCCCGGCTCACCGCAGCGCTTTAGCCAGTGGTCCACCGCTTCGGCCAGTGCTTCAATCGGTTGGGTGGCGTCCAGTGCCAGCGTCAGTGGCTCGCCGCGTGGCGATTCCAGGGCCGCGAACTGGCTGTCGATGAGGCTGGCCGGCATGAAGTGCCCTGGGCGAGCCAGCACGCGTTTTTCGGCCTCGGCAGGCGACAGTTCGAGGAACACGAACACCAGCCCGGGCATGGCATCGCGCAGGGTGTCGCGGTAGCGGCGCTTGAGTGCCGAGCAGGTCAGGATCGGGCGTTCACCGGCCTGGGTGGTGGCTTGCAACTCTTCACCAAGGCGGACCAGCCAGCCGGCACGGTCGCTGTCGTCCAGCGGGATGCCAGCGCTCATCTTGCGGATGTTTTCGGCAGGGTGGAAAGCGTCGCCTTCGATCAGGCGGCCGCCGCTTCTGGCAGCGATGGCAGCGCCGATGCAGCTTTTGCCGCAACCGGCCACGCCCATCACCACAATGGCGGACAGGGGAGAATTCATCAGTACCTCCTGCGGGTGAGGTAGCGCTGTCTCGCCGTTGACGAACAGCCATCTCCCCGGTGTTATTGGTCTTGTCCTTACGCAGTATGGACGCCTGGTGGCAAGCGCGTAGTGGCTGCTACCAAAGATTACGTTGCCTGCATCCTGAGACAGCGCTACCTTAGTGGCCGTTCCCTCTCCTTGCAAGTAGTAAAATTACAACATTCATGTCCCGCACCGGCTCCCGAACTACAGGTCGTCCCACCCTGGCTGAAGTTGCCAGGCTTTCCGGGGTTTCCCCGATCACCGCTTCGCGCGCCTTGCGTGGGGTCAGCACCGTTGCGCCTGACCTGGTGGAAAAGGTCATCGCCGCAGCAGCGAACCTTGGCTATGTGGCCAACCCGGCCGCCCGGGCGCTGGCCTCGGCACGCAGCCAGTCAGTGGTGGTGTTGATCCCGTCGTTGTCCAACCAACTGTTCATCGACACCCTGGAGGCCATTCACGAGGTCATGCGCCCTCGTGGGCTAGAGGTGCTGATCGGCAACTATCACTACGACCTTGCCGAAGAAGAGAACCTGATCCGCAATTACCTGGCCTATCAGCCCTGCGGCATTTTGCTGACCGGCTTCGAGCGTAGCGATGCTGCGCGGCAGATGCTGGCTGCCAGCGGCGTGCCGTGTGTGCACATGATGGAACTCAATGGTGAGCCAGGGGCTTTGTCAGTCGGCTTCTCGCAGCATCAGGCCGGGCGTGCTGCTGCACGGCACCTGATCGAGCGCGGGCGCAAGCGCCTTGCATTCATTGCCGCGCAGCTGGACCCGAGGGTGATGCAGCGCGCCGAGGGTTTCCGTCAGGCTTTGGCAGAGGCGGGTTTGCAGGCTGCCGAGCTGGAGGTGTTGGCCCCTGAGCCATCGTCGATTGCCCTGGGCAGTGTGCTGTTCAGCCAGCTGATGCAGCAGGCGCCGGATGTCGACGGTATCTTCTTCTGTAACGACGACCTGGCTCAGGGGGCGGTGCTGCAGGCCTTGCGTCAAGGGGTGGAGGTGCCACGCCAGGTGGCGATGGTCGGTTTCAACGATCTACCGGCCTCGGCGCATATGGTGCCACGGCTGACCTCGATTCGCACACCACGGGCTGCGGTGGGGCGGGGCGCAGCGCAGGCGTTGCTGGCGTTGCTGGATGGCAAGCGGGTGACGAGTGCGCAGCAGGATCTGGGCTTTGAGCTGATGGTGCGCGAGAGCACCTGAGAGTGCCCGCCAAGGCGTTCTCGCGCGAATGCCACAGGAATGATTGGCCCGAAACGAATGTGCAGCGGGTTTACCTGCGAAGCGGGCGACGGGGGCATGGCACCGGCTGCGCCGGTGTTCGCGGGTGAACCCGCTCCTACAGGCGCTGTCGATGCCACAACTTGCCAGCGGCGATCTATGCTCAGAAAATCGCGCATAGGGAGCCCCGCGTCATGTTCGATTTCCACCGCAAGTCTGATTTGGCAGAAATCCAGCGCAACCGCCAGGCGTTGGCCAATGCGCAAGCCAAACTGGCCGCTATCGGCCGTTCCATGGCAATGATCGAGTTCGCCCCTGACGGCACTATCCTCGACGCCAACGAGCGCTTCTGCCAGGCCATGGGCTACAGCGCTGACGAGCTGCGAGGCAAGCACCACCGGCTGTTCTGTGAGCCGGACTATGCAAAAAGCGCCGAATACCAGCAGCTGTGGCGCGAGTTGGGGCAGGGCAAGGCAATCAGCGGTACGTTCGAGCGCATCGACAAGGCGGGTCGCGAGGTCTGGCTGGAAGCCAGCTACATGCCCGTGTTGGACGAGCACCGGCAAGTCACCAGCGTAATCAAGGTGGCATCGGACATCACCCAGCGGGTGGTGCTGGAGCACGAGAGCGAAAGCCTGCTCAAGGCCATCAGCCGCTCCATGGCGGTGATCGAGTTCACCCCGCAAGGCCGGGTGATCAAGGCCAACCAGAACTTTCTCGACACCATGGGTTACCGCCTTGATGAAGTGGTTGGCCGCCATCACGGGCTGTTCTGCCTGGCGCATGAACGCGAATCGGCCCAGTACCGGGAGTTCTGGGCTTCGCTGAACCGTGGCGAATACCACTCGCACCGCTTCGAACGCGTCAACAAGCAAGGCCAGACTGTTTTCCTGGAGGCCTCCTACAACCCGATTTTCGACAGCAAGGGCCGCCTGTGCAAAGTGGTCAAGTTTGCCAGCGACATCACCCATCAAGTCTGCACCCAGCAAAGCGCCGCCCATGCCGCCCATGCCAGTTCGGTGCAGACCGATGCCTGCGCGCGCAAGGGTACCGAAGTGGTGCAGCAGGCCGTGCAGGTAATCGAGCAGATTTCCCAGGAGCTTAACGACGCCGCGCGCAGCATTGATGCGGTAAACAAGCAGTCGGATGTGATCGGGCAGATTGTGCTGACCATTCGTGGCATCGCCGACCAGACCAACCTGTTGGCCCTTAATGCAGCCATCGAGGCCGCGCGTGCCGGCGAGCACGGGCGAGGCTTTGCCGTGGTGGCCGATGAGGTGCGCAACCTGGCCGCGCGAACCAGCAAGGCCACCCTGGAAATCGTCGATGTGGTGCGGCAGAACCACGACCTGTCGCTATTGGCGGTGGCCAGCATGCAATCGAGCCTCAACCGTACCGGTCACGGCGTGGCATTGGCCAATGAGGCGGGGACAGTGATCATGGAAATTCAGCAAGGTTCACGGCACGTCGTGGACGCCATCAGCCAGATCAGCTCGACGCTGCAATTGCATTGAGCGCCTCGCGCATCTCGTCAAGCAGTGCCTGCAGGCTGACTTGCAGTTGCCCGCGTTGCTCAACGGTTGGCAGCCCTCGTGCGTGGGCGTGTTCGATGGCTTCACAGTCTTTGACCACGGCGCGCACCCTGATCATTTTGGCGCCCCCCTTGATGCGGTGGGCCAACGCGCGTACGGCTTCATCAGGGGCGTCTGTGGCCAAGGCACGCAGGGCGGCCAGGTCTTCACCGACGCTTATCGACAACTGCTCCAGCAAATGCCGCGTCAACTGTTCGTCGTCCTGGGTCAGGTGGCGCAATTCGGCCAGGTCGAACCCACTATGGGAAGGCTCCGGCGACGGCTGCTGAGGGCGCACCTGGGGCAGATGGGTCTTGAGCGTGCGCAGCCCAATCGGCTTGAACAGGCACTCGTCCATACCGCTGGCCAGGCAGCGAGTACGCTCCTCGGCCTGGGCGTTGGCGGTCACGCCAAGAATACGGCCTGCTGGCAGGCCGCGTTCGCCCTCCAGGCTACGAATGCGCCGGGTGAGTTCATGCCCGTCCATGACCGGCATGCTGCAATCGGTGATCACCAGGTCGAAGCGCGCTTCCTGCCAGTGTGCAAGGGCGATCTCGCCATTCTCCGCCAGTGTCACGTGGTGCCCCAGGGTTTGCAGTTGCCGTTCCAGCAATAGCAGGTTGGCTGGGTAGTCGTCGACCACCAGAATATTGAGCGGGCCGTTGTTGCTTTCATGTGTCGTGAGTTGCGGGTCCGCTTGTGCCGGGGCTTCGCAGGCGGGTAACCGCAGGCTGACTTGTACCCGGGTACCAACGCCCTCGACGCTCTGAAGGCTCAGGGCGCCGCCCATCAGTTCGGCCAGGGTACGGCTGATGACCAGCCCCAGGCCTGCCCCTTGACGTGCCCTTGGGCCATCGACCTGAACGAAGGCACTGAACAGCCTGGCCTGGTCGGCGGGGCTGATGCCGATGCCGGTGTCACGCACATTCAGCTCGATAGCCAGAGCGCCGTGGCCGGCAACTTTGGGCAGCAGCAGGCATGCCTGCACTTCACCACGGTCGGTGAACTTGATGGCGTTGCTGATCAGGTTGGACAGAATTTGCTTGAGCCGCAGTGGGTCAGCCAGCACCCATACCGGCTCTGCAGGCAGCTCGCCCTGCAGTTGCAACCCTTTGGCCCGGGCATTGCCTTCGAACACCCGAAGCGTGGCGCGCACCAGTTCGACCAGATTGGTAGGCACCGGTTGCAGGCTGATATGGCCGGATTCGATGCGGGAAATGTCGAGAATATCGCCAATCAGCTCAAGCAGGCCAATGGCCGAATCATGGGCGGTCTGCAAGGTCTGGGCGTCGCTTCGGCCGCTGCGGCTATCTTCCAGGGCCAGCTCCAGCAGACCGATCACCGCATTCATCGGGGTACGGATCTCATGGCTCATGGTGGCCAGGAAAGTGCTTTTGGTCTGGCTGGCCTGTTCGGCATCGTCTTTGGCCTGGCGTAACTGTTCCAGCAGCCCACGGCTCAGCGTGAGCTGTGCCTGCAGTGCGTGCTGTGCCTCGGTTCGCTGGTTGATCAGCTTGCGCAGGTAGCTGTTCCAGAACACCACCCCGGCCAGCAGCAGGGCCGACAGCACCAGCACCTGCAAAGCCAAGGTGCGGTAGTCGCGCCATGGGCTGTCGCTCACCAGTGTGCTGGTGCGCCAGCGGTTGATCAACTGGTCCAGTTCTTCAGGTGGAATGCTTAGCAGCGCCTTGTCGAGAATGGCCTGCAGCTGTGGCTGGTCGGCGGCTACGGCAAAGGCGGCAATGGCCGGCGCGTCGTCGAGCACGCTGGCAATGCGCAAACGGTCCTTGAACACATGGCTGATGTAATAGGCCGCATTGATATGGCTGCTAAAGGCCACGTCGGCAACACCGTTGGCCACGGCCTCCATCTGGCCCAGTGGGTTGTCAACTTCGACGATCTTGGCCTGCGGGTATCGCTGTTGCAAAACTGCCTGCAGCGGTGAGCCGCGCACCAAGGCGATGCGCTTGTCATCCAGGGCCTTGGTCTGTGCAGGTGATTCACCGTCGTTGCGGGTGACAAGCACGCGCGGGCTGACCAGATAGGGGCGGGTGTAGCGCAGTTGCTTCAAGCGGTCGGCACCATAGCCCAGCGCCCCGATCATCTGTGCCTCGCCGTGCACCAGGCGGTCGATCATGGCCTGCGATGAAGCACTCTCGACGGGTGTGAACTGCAGCCCAGTGCGCAGCGAGATCTGCTTGAGCAGGTCCAGGGTGATACCGCTAGGGCGGTGCTGAGCATCGTTGAACGTCAAAGGTGCCAGCGAGGTATTGACCAGTACGCTGACAGTGGGGTGGGCGGTGATCCAGGCTTCTTCTTCTTCGCTCAAGGCAGTGAGGTGGCGCTGCAGCAGCAGGCTGGTGTTACCACTGCTCCAGCGGCGCAGGATGTTCAGGCGTTCACTTTCGCTAATACGTGACAGCGCCTTGTCCACCAGCCGATGCAGGCGCGGGTTGTCGCTGGCTATGGCGAAGGCAAAAGCCTCTGGAGCCAGTTGGGAGAAATGGTCGATTTTCAACGTGCCCTGAAAACTTTTGCCGATCATGTAGTCGGTGCTGATCGCATCGCCCAGATAGGCGTCTGCCTCGCCCAGCACCACAGCAGCGAGCCCGGCCAGGGTCGAGCGGTACAGGCTCAGTTGCGCCTTGGGGTACAGGGTGCGAACGCTGACGGCCGGCAGGTAGTGATCGACCATCGCCAGGCGCAGGCCGGCGAGGTCGGGCGTGCTTTTCAAGCTGTGCCCCTCACGGGTGACGATCACTGGCAGGTCGTCGGCATAGGGGGTGCTCAGGCTAAGCTGGGCGTCTGCCGCTTCGAAGGCGTTGGAGCTACCTAGCAAGTCGATATGGCCATCACGCAGGGCAGTGATGGCCTCGTGACGGCTGTCAAAACGGCGTACTTCAATGGGTATGTCAAGCTGTTCGCCGATGATGCCGGCGTAGTCTGCGCTTAACCCCTCATAGTCATGCTGACTGACATTGATTTCGAAAGGGGGGTAGTCGGGGCGCGCGCTACCCAGTATCAGGCGTTGGCGATTTTTCAGCCAGTGGCGATCATCGCCGGATAACGCCAGTGGGGCAGCGGCACTGATTGAGCGCGCCAGCAGATGGCGTGGTTCGCTGCTGGCCTGCAGCACCGTGGAGTTGGCCAGACCGATAGCCAGAAGGACGCTCGCCAGCAACAGTTTCATGGTAGCCGAGCGCTCAATAGACGCTGTTGCGCTTGGCCAGGTCGACCATTTCCACGAGAGACTCAGTCTTGAGCTTTTCCATGATACGGCCCCGGTAGGTGCTGATGGTCTTGGCGCTGAGGTTCATGCACGTGCCGATGTTCTTGTTGTTCTCGCCGCGCGCAAGGCGCCGCAGCACTTCCATTTCTCGGTTGGAGAGACTGGCCAGGCGCACTGGCTCGCTCTCCAGCGAGTTGCTGTTGACCGACATTTGCGGAAAGGTCGAATAACCTTTGGTCAGGGCTTTGAGGGCGAATAGCAGGGCCTCGTGGTCCTCTTCCTTGGTGACGAAGGCACCTATCCCGGCATCCAGGCAGCGGCGTACATACAGGTCAGTGGCCTGGCCGGTCAGCACCATGATCTTCGGTACCGGCTCCAGGCTCTGCAATCGCTTGATGACTTCCATGCCGTCAAGGCCAGGCAGGCCGATGTCGAGAATGACTACGTCCGGGCGCAGTTCGCGGGCTACCTGAGCCACTTCACTGCCATTGCCGACCTCGCCGATGACATGGAAGCGCTCGCGCTCGAGCAGTAGGCGCAGGGACAGCCGGACAATGGGGTGGTCGTCGACGATCAGCACGGTTGTCATGAGGAAAACTCCTGTAGGGATGTGGTCCGCTTCCTGGAACACTCAGGAATACGTCTGCAAGTGGGGTTATCGGAAGCGCTGCACGATACGACCATTCCCGAAGTTTGGTAATGCCGAGTATAGAAGTGTTGAAAACCCCAGTGCTTTTTGTTGAAAAGTCCTACAAGAAACAGGAAAGACATCACCCTGAGAAAGCGGTGATGCCGCTTCTTTGCAGTTGTTCAGGCGCAGGCAGCGTGGGGTTTGTGTATACGCAGTGTGGAGGCAGGGTTGTTGGCCAATGCCTGGCCGACTCGCGTCGGGCGGGCTACCAACTGCCCGGTACAATTTGGGCAGCGGCCTTGGAAGCGGGTTTCGGCACAGGCACGGCAGAACGTGCATTCGAAGGAGCAGATCATAACGTCGGGGCTGTCACCCGGCAGGTCGGCATCACAGCACTCGCAGTTGGGGCGTAATTCCAGCATGGGCATGGCTCCTGTTTGCAGGCGGGAACCCGGAGTCTGCTACGCCCGAGGCAAGGCTGGCAATGTTCAGTCGCCAGGGCGGTACAGGTGGGCATGCCCGGCACGGTACAAGGCCGATTCGGCGAACGGTGTATCCCCCAGTACGTGGCCTACCAGGATCAGCGCCGTGCGCCGGAAATCCTTGGTCGCTACGCGTTCGACGATATCACCGAGGTTGCCGCGCACCCAATCCTGGTCTGGCCAGGTGGCCCGATGCACCACCGCAACCGGGCAGTGCGCGCCGTAGTGCGGCATCAACTCATCGACAATGCGCGACAGGTGCTTGACCCCCAGATGAATTGCCAGGGTGCTGCCATGGCGCGCCAGGTCGCCTAACTGCTCACCCGGCGGCATGGGCGAGCTGTCGCCATAGCGGGTGAGGATCACGGTCTGCGCCACTTGAGGCAAGGTCAGCTCGCAGCCGAGCAGGGCGGCGCTCGCTGCCGTGGCGGTAACGCCGGGGATGATCTGGTAATCGATGCCCAGCGCCTGCAGGTGGCGAATCTGTTCACCGATGGCGCCGTACAGGCTGGGGTCGCCGCTGTGCACCCGGGCCACATCCTGACCTTTTTCGTGTGCGCTGCGCATGGCAGCGATGATCTGTTCCAGATGCAGTTCGGCGCTGTTGATCACGGTTTCGGCCTGGTGGCCTTCGAGCACGGCGGCGGGTACCAGTGAACCGGCATAAATGATCACCGGGCACTGACGAATCAGCCGTTGGCCCTTGACCGTGATCAGCTCCGGGTCGCCGGGGCCGGCACCGATAAAGTAGATGGTCATGCAAAGTCCTGGCAAAAAAGAGGGTACGAAACGCTCAGCAGGCCAGGGCGAGCGTCGCCGGGCCCAGTACCTGGCGCGTCAACAACAGCCTGGCCGTACCCTGCCGCTGGCTGGCCAAGGCCAGTGCCGCGCTCTCGGCTACGCCCCAACAGCCACTGTGCTGGTGGGCAGCGGTGGAACGGTGGCTGAGCAGTGGTTCATAGGGTTGCAGTTGCGCGCCATGGTACAGCACCAAGGGCAAACCGAGGCGCTCTGCCAATTGCTGCAAGCCGGGCTCGTCGGCCTTCAGGCTGATGCTTGCGATGCCGCGCAGGTCGGCCAGCGCCAGCCCCTGATTGTCCAGGGCCTGGCGCAGCAAGCGTTGCAAGGCATCTGCCGGGCAACCCCGGCGGCAGCCAAAACCGGCATAGAAGGCAGGCATCAAGCCTGGCTGGAACGGCGGAACAGCCAGGCGCTGAGCAGGCCCAAGGCCAGCCAGAAGGCGGCGTTGGTTAGCCAGGAGGCGACTTTGAACTGGGTTTCCAATGCTTCAGGGGCCAGGCTTTCGTGCACCTCGGGTTGCGGTGCACCGATTACATGGGGAATGACCAGCAGCACGGCGCCCAGCGCCTTCAGCAGCCAGTGGCGGGCGAACACCAGCAAGGCCAGGCCCAGCGCTGTGGCACTGGCTGTACCAACCCACCAGGTTTGGCGTTGCCCCAGGTCGGCGGCCGCAGTCCCCGGCAGTTCTGGTGGCAAGCCCAGGGTGGGAGCCAGGCAGAACACGGCGAAGCCAGCCAACCCCCACAATGCGCCAGTGGTAGCGCGTTTGGGCTCGCGAAGGCTGTACAGGGCGGCGAGGATCAGGGCGAAGCCGACTGCGACCACCAGGTTGCCGCCTGTGGTGGACAGCACACGCTGCCAGCCGTCTTCCGGCGACCAGGCTTCGGCGCTGTGTTCATGAGCGGCCACTTCGCTACCGTGTTCGTGGTGTGCGGCCGGGGCCGAGGACTCGTAGGTTTCCGCCTCCAGAATCAGCGGAGCCACCCAGAAGCTTTGCAGCAAGGTCAGCAACAGGGCTGCAAGGAGCCCGCTGAAACCCGCAGTACGGGCAATGCGCGTGATCATCAGGCGTACTCAGTGGCAGGGGAAGGCGGCGCTGTGGCGGGTGTCGTGGGCAGCGTTGTGCACAGCCTCGATGTGCGAGAATCCGGCAAAGTACACCAGGCACAAACCCAGCAAGCTGGCACCGACGGCGATGATTACACGCTGGCTGAGGGTAACGGGGGTAGCAAGGCTGTGTTGTTTGGCGCTGGTGACGGGCATGACGCGATCCTCTGCTTTTTGTGGGCAATGGGCGAGCGCGGCAGCCCCGGACGTGGTCGCCCAAGGGAATGCAACAGCGCCCGCCCACCGCGGGGTGTTCATGAACGCCAGGCCGGTCTCCGGGCTTGCGAGGAAGAGCTGGGCTCCTGGAACGCGTCACCTTCCCATGCCGCACTACAAGGCACAGTGGTACAGACGCTTCACTCGCTTACCGTTGCGGGGGCAGCACCGGCATTGTCCGGCCCTGCTGAAGGGCCTGGGACGCACCGGTTTCCCGTTTCACCCCCTGAGGGGCACCTGAACGTGAGGCATAAGGAGAGCATGGGGCGGGCTTGGCGTCAATGTCATACAGCGCGCGAGGCTGCCGAGCAGCAGGTATGACAGGCTCAGGCCTGCCGTGTTCTTCCAGCAGGCAGAAGTGCGGAAACCGGGCGATCACCCGCGGGCGAATGCCGCCAGCTTGTCGCCATCCAGGCGATAGCGCACCCACTCATCCTGCGCCTCGGCCCCCAGCTTCTGGTAGAAGCCGATCGCTGGCTCGTTCCAGTCCAGCACGCTCCATTCCAGGCGCCCGCAGTTGTTCGCCAGCGCTTCGCGGGCAATGTGCTGCAACAACTGCCGGCCGGCGCCATCGCCGCGTTGCTCGGGGGTTACGTACAGGTCTTCCAGATAGATGCCATTGCGCCCGAGCCAGGTCGAGTAGCTGTAGAAGTACACGGCAAAGCCAATTGCACGGCCATCACGCTCGCACATCAGGGTGTGCACAGTGCTGCCTTCGTCGAACAGGCTGTGCTCGATGTCGGCAAGGGTGGCGACCACCTCGTGGCGCGCGCGTTCGTACTCGGCCAGTTCGGTGATGAAGGTGAGGATCTGCTCGGCATCGGTACGAACGGCAGGGCGAATGGTAAGGCTCATGGTGACGGCTTCCTTGATCCGGATTGTCGGTACAGTGATGTGTATCTGCGTAATTTAATGAAATTGTACCGGTTGCTGGGAGTGGCGCTCCGTTAGTGTGACAGCACCCATAAAAAAAGTGGAATGCCCGCCATGCTTGCCTCTGCCGACCTGCTGACCGCCTTCGTGCTGTTTGCCTTCGTGTCTTCCATCACCCCGGGTCCCAACAACACCATGTTGCTGGCCTCGGGGGTGAACTTCGGCGTGCGCCGCTCGGTCCCTCATGCCTTGGGTATCAGTTTTGGTTTCATGATGATGGTGCTGGCCGTCGGCCTGGGGCTGGGTGAGGTATTCAAGGCCTGGCCACCCCTGTACACGGTGCTGCGCTACGCGGGCGCCGCCTATCTGCTGTACCTGGCCTGGAAGATCGCCACTTCCGGGCCGGTCGGCACGGCCGCGTCCAGTGCCCGCAAACCGCTGGGCTTCTGGGGGGCGGCTGCGTTCCAGTGGGTCAACCCCAAGGCTTGGGTGATGGCGGTAGGGGCGATTACCACCTACACGCCAGCGCAAGGCTATGTAACCAACGTGATCGTCATTGCGGCCTTGTTCGCGTTGGTCAACTTGCCCAGCGTGGGGGTATGGGTGATGTTCGGCAGCGCCCTGCGCAACCTGTTGCAAAACTCGCGCTGGCTGATGCTGTTCAATGTCGTGATGGCCCTGTTGCTGGTGATTTCACTGTACCCGCTGCTGTTTGTAGAATCAGCGTTTTCCTGACCCCGAGAGTACAGTAAGCCGATGCAGTTGATTCCCTGGTCCCACGAATGCGCCGAAGGTTTCACCCTGCGTGGCTGGCGAACCCCGGCCAGTGGCAAACCGCTGCTGCACTTCCTGCATGGCAACGGCTTCTGTTGCCTGGCTTACCAACCGTTGCTGATGCGCCTGGGCGAGCATTTCGACCTGTGGCTTTGCGACGTTCAGGGCCATGGGGACAGTGACCATGGTGGGGTGTTTCGCGGCTGGAACCGCACCGCTGCCTTGGCGGTGGAGGCCTTTCAGGGCGGACGTGGCGAGTATGGCGACGTCCAGCGGTTTGCCGTAGGGCACAGCTTTGGTGGCGTGCTTACGGGGCTGATCCTGGGCAGTGAGCCGCAACTGTTCGCCCGTGCCGTGCTGCTCGACCCGGTACTGTTCAGCCGACGCATGATCGGCGTGATGGGGGCGGCCGCCCTGGTCGGCCTGCATCAGCGCCACGCCCTGGCCCGCAAGGCTGCCAGCCGCCGCAGCCACTGGCCCGATCGCGAGTCGGCGTTGGCCTCGCTGGAAGGGCGCGGCATCTTCAAAGGCTGGACCCATGCGGCGCTGCAGGCCTATGTCGAGCATGCCATCGGTGAGTGTGGCGAGGCCGTGGTGCTCAAGTGCCGGCCCAGCCGTGAAGTGGAGATCTTCAGTTCATTCCCTAAACGCATGTGGGCCAGTCTGGCCGCAATCAGGACGCCGACACGGGTGTTGTATGGTGAAGACACCTATCCCTTTGTGCCACGTTCGGTCAATCGCCTGGCGCTGCTAAACCGCAATGTGACCGCACGGCAAGTTACCGGTGGGCATTGTTTCATGCAGGAAGACCCGGCCATGGCGGCCGAGCAAGTGCTCGGTTTTTTGCAGGGTTGACTGTTCTGCAGATGGGACGATGCATGCCATTTCAGCCGTCTACCGCTTGATTGGCATCATTGATAAGGTTACCTCAACCAAGAGAGGAGCCTTCTCATGAAAAAGATTCTGGGTATTCACCGCAGCCCTCACGCCCATTGGGTGGGGGATGGTTTCCCGGTGCGCAGCCTGTTCACCTACGACAACCTGGCCAGCCGGATCAGCCCGTTCCTGCTGCTGGATTACGCCGGCCCGCATGATTTCGCCCCGACCCAAGCACGACGCGGTGTAGGCCAGCATCCGCATCGCGGCTTCGAGACCGTGACCATCGTCTACCAAGGTGAACTGGAGCACCGTGATTCCACCGGTGCTGGTGGCTTGATCGGCCCAGGTGACGTGCAGTGGATGACGGCGGCCAACGGCATCATTCATGAAGAGTTTCATTCCCCGGACTTTGCACGCAGTGGCGGCACGCTGGAAATGGTCCAGCTGTGGGTGAACCTGCCGGCGCGGGACAAGCGTGCAGCGGCCGGCTACCAGACGCTGCTGGCCGGCGACATTCCGGTGGTAGCGCTCGACGGTGATGCCGGGCGCTTGCGGGTGATTGCCGGTGACTACCATGGCCACCACGGGCCGGCCAGAACCTTCACCGCGATGGACGTGTGGGATTTGCGGCTCAACGCCGGCGCGGCCTTGCAGTTGCCGGTTGCTGCCGGTCGCAATGCGGCGCTGGTGGTGTTGCGTGGTAACGTTCGAATCAATAGCGAGCGCGAAGCAGGCCCGTCGAGCCTGGTGCTGCTCGACCGGGAGGGTGTAGACGTAGCTGTCGAGGCGCTGGACGGCGCAAGTGTGCTGCTGCTCAGCGGTGAGCCAATCGATGAGCCGATCGTCGGCTATGGCCCGTTCGTGATGAACAGCCAGGCGGAGATTGCCGAGTCGTTCGATGATTTCCAGGCCGGGCGGTTTGGGCAGATGCAGGATGAGAGGGGAGGTGCCGCGCACTGATCCTGTTGATTGGGTGGCCTGTCCCGGCCCTGTTGCGGGCAGGCCATCTTCGTACGGCCACCCGGCTGGACATTGGTCAGCGCGTTGCTGACCAAGACCACTCGTCGTCAAGTCTGCTAATGCAGTCGAACACTCGGCCCTCGCGGAGAATCTTCCACTAAGGTGCTAAAGGATCCCCCGCAAGCTCATTGCCCGGGCGCATGGACAGCTGGCCGAGCATGCGCAATATCAATTGGCGCCCCGCCCGACAAAGGCGTACTCCCAAACAACAGGCCATCCCACAGAGAGGGTCGTACCATGTCGTTGATAGGCGTTTCGATACTAGAGATGCGGCAACTGATCGAGCAGGCCTGCTTGCCAGACCGCTGTGAAGTCAGCTGCCCGGACGGCGCCAACCTGACCATCCGCCTGGGCCAGGGCCAGGATCTCGATCAGGGCGTGACCCTCAGCGGGGTCGCGCTGCAAAACCTCAACAGTTGCCGTGACCTTGTCAACCTGGTGGAGCAGCTGCATGCGCTGCGTGACAACCACCCGGCGCCACTCAAGGCGATTGCCTGAGCGCGCCTCTCGTGCCCCGGTCAGCCAAGGCTGGCCGGGCATAGGTGGCTGGTGAAAGCAACGCGCTGGCATGCGCCCAGGCAGCCACAACCCCCGTTGATCGGCTTATTGCAGTTCCAGCAGCAGGTTCAATCCACCGTCGCCGCACTTTCCCTTCTCGCGAACCACGCCGTGGTAACTCCGCCCATCCCAGACGAAGGCCACGCTGTGAGCTCGGTCGATCTTGTCAGGCAGTGGGGGGCACACGTGCAGGCGCAGCCCTGGGCGACCCTGCAGGTTGAGGGCGGCGAGCTGGCATTGGCATTCCACGCGTTGCGCCACCGGGCCGAACAGGGTGTCGCGTACGTAATCGAGCTGCAGCGAAGCATTGGGGGCGCGGCCAGGCATCTTCATCGGTACATGGCTCCGTTGCAACGGCTCGAAGAACCAGGCGGGTTGGGCATGGCAGGCTCCAGACAAAAGAAAGGCGGCTTATCATTCGAAGCTTGCCTGGCCAAGATGTTCAATGTGTTTCATGTGCGTTCATCTTGTTTTGCGCGGGGTGGCAGATGACGGCCCCTGTTCAGGCACCCGCCTTGCGCAAGGTCAGGTTGATCCGCCGTTCGCCCAGGCGCGGATGCACACCGGGTTTGATCGGTAGCACGCCGTGGAAGCGCAAGCGGTCTTCGCCGCCCCAAACCAGCACATCGCCGTGGCTCAGCGCAATGCGCTGAGCCTTGTCGGCACGCTGCAGGCCGCCGCACAGGAACACCGCCGGTAAGCCCAACGACACCGACACGATCGGCTGGCCGAAATCCTGCTCGTCGCGGTCCTGGTGCAGACTCAGGCGTGTGCCTGGTAGGTAATGGTTGACCAGGCAGGCATCCGGCACAAAACCGTCAAACCCGGCCATGGCTGCTGCGCGGGAGGCCAAGGCAAGCAGAACCGGGGGCAGGGCGGGCCAGGGCTGGCCACTGAGTGGGTCGCTGGGGCTGTACCGGTAGCCATGTTGATCACTCACCCACCCCAGCGTACCGCAGTTGGTCAGGCCCACTGCCATGCGCAGGCCTCCTGGGGTGAACATGTGCCGGAACGGCGCAGCACGCAGCACCGGACGCAGGGCATCGAGCAGCGCCTCGGTTTCGGCCAGGGCGAAGCCGGGCAGCAGCACAGTGTGGCTGGCCAGGCGTTGCGGCTGGGCGCCGAACAGGTCGAGGTCGGACTGGATCATGCGGCTGCACATTTTCGAGCGGTTTGCCATTGTACCCGACAGATACACGTCAAGGGATTGCACACGCCGATCGGATCGAACGATTGCAGAGGGCGGGATAACAGAAAAAGGAACCGCGGCACCAGGGAGAGGAGCACCGCGGTTCAAGGGGGAGCGGTTTACTGCTGGGTCACAGTGGCCAGGTTCGCGCTGCCCAGCTGGGTGATGGTGGCGGATTGGGCGACACCACTTTGGTCGACGAACGCCTTGTTGCTTTGGCCTCCCTGGGTCACGTAGGCGACGTTGATGCTGTCAGTCTGTTTGATGGTGGCTTCGTTTCCGCTTCCGTAGAGTTGGTTGGTGTAGCTCTGGTTGCTATAGCCGGACTGGTCGAGCGTGATGGTGTTGCCGGTGCCCTGGCTGCTGCCGTAGGCATAGTTGTCGGTCCCACGCTGGTCGGCGATCAGAATGTTGTCAGTGCCGTTCTGTTCGAAGTACAGCTCGTTGCTGACGTCATCCTGCTTGGTCGACATCTGGTTGCCTTTACCCGTCTGGGTCAGCGTGGCCTGCTGGTTAGCGCCCTTCTGGGTCAGATTGACACCGTTGCCATTGCCCGTCTGGTTGATGGTGGCGTTCTGGTTGGTGCCGAACTGGCCACCCATCTTGGCGCCTTTCCAGTTACTGGCGGTGATGCTGTTGCCATTGCCTTGGGTGTTGATGGTCAGGTTGAGGTTCTCACCATTCTGATAGGTGAAATGCAGGTTGTTGTTGCCGGTTTGGGTAATGGTGGTGGTCGAGTTGTTGGTCTCGAACTGGTCCGACCAACTGGCGTTGGCATTGCCTTGCTGCGACAGGCTGACCTTGTTGCTGACGCCGAAGCTCTGGTCGATATAGCCTTCGTTCGACTGGCCGGTCTGGACTACGGAGGCCTGGCTACCGATCTGTGTGTCCTGCCACACTTCCACGGAGTTGCCGCCCCCGTACTGGCCAATGGCAATGGTGCCACCGGTGCCTTCGCGCTGGTCGCCATAGGCCCAGTTGTCGTGGCCATCCTGATAGACCTGGATATCGCCATCGATATGGTTCAGGTGCTCGGCGGCGGCGTAGTTGTCCTGGCCGGTCTGGTTGACGGTGCTGCGGTTGTTGCTGCCACCGAAGGTCTGCTCGATGAACGCTTCGTTGCGCTGGCCGGATTGCCAGCTGGTGGCTTTGCTGCCTTCCTGGCTGTCCTGCCACACGGTGGATTTATTGCCGACGCCTTGTTGGGTTTGCAGCGATTCGTTGTTCGACCCTATCGACTGGCTGGCGAAGGCATCGTTGTAGCTGCCTCCGGCGTGCTGGGTGATCTGGCTGCCGTTCTCGAACAGTTGCTCAGCGTAGCCGGCGTTGTACTGGCCGGTGGCGCTCTGCTGAATATCGCTGGTGCTTTCGGTCTGCACGGCGAGGTGGTTGTGGCCCTTGCCAGTCTGGTTCTGGGTGGCCGAGGCGAAGGATGCCTGGGTCTGAGAGACTTCGGCGATGTTTTCCTTGCCGTCCTGGGTCTGGGACGAGGTGCTGTCAGCAGCCATGGCCTGACCTGCGAGGGCCAGGACGATAGCGGCACTTAACGGAGCGAGCTTGTACATGGTGGTGCCTCCAGGTCTATCGGTATTGGGTGATCTGAACATGCTGGCCATTGCCAGCCTGGGTCACGGAGCTGTTGAGCCCCGAGCCGGACTGCACGATGCTGGCGCTGTTGTCGTTGCCGATCTGCTCGATGGCAGCGTTGTTGCTGCTGCCACTCTGGCGAATCGACGCGCTGTTGCCATTTCCCTGTTGGCGGATGATGGCCATCAGGTCACTGCCTTCCTGCAAGATGTACGCTTCCTGGGCACCGCCGGATTGGACGATACGGCCCAGCAGGGCCTGACCGTTCTGGTCGAGGGCGGCGCGGTTGCCTGACCCGTGTTGCTCGATCACCGCGGCCTGGCCGACACCGGCCGGCAGCAGGCGGATGATCACGGGTTCACCGAGGTCGTTGCCGGGTGCGAGGTCGGCATTGTCCATCAGGTCCTCTGCCCAGCAGGCCTGGCCCGCCAGGGCCAGGCAGAGCAACAGGGAGTACAGCCGTTTCATCGAAGCCTCCGGCTTTTACTGCACGACTACGTTGACGGTGCGCGTGGTGCCTTGGCTGGTGGTGATCGTCGCCGTCGGTGCCGCAGTCGGGATGATCGTGGTGCTATTGCTCACCGCCAGGCGCCAGCGGCCGGTCAGCGCTACCGTGGCCGTACCCAAGGTCTGGACGCCGGTAGTCGTGGTTACCCGCACGGTTACGGTATTGCCGGTGGTCACCGACGAGGTGCCACTGATGTCCCAGTTGTAACGGTTGTTGGAGCGCGCCGTGACCGTGGCTGCCGTGACGGCGAAGGTTTCAGCGGCAGGCCGAGGCGACACGTTGACGGTGACCGTACCTGGGGTGGACAGCCCCCCCAGCGAGTCACGTGCCTGGTAGGTGAAGGTGGTGGTGAAGGCTGTGGTTACAGTGGCCGGTGGGGTATAGGTGACGGTTGTGCCGTCGGTGCTGACCGTGCCGCGGCCGGCGGCCGGCTGGGTGATGTTGGTCACGCTCAGCGGTACGTTGCCTTCTGGGTCGGTGTCGTTGGCCAGTACGTTGATGGTCAATGGCACGCCCAAGGTGGCGACGGTTTCCGGGTTGGCAGTCGGTGCCTGGTTAGGTGCGACGTTGATCGTGACCGTGGCCGGTTCCGATTTCAGCCCCTTGGCATCCACCGCCCGGTAGCTGAAGTTGGCTACCAGCGGTTGTGTGGCCCCGGTCGGCGGCGTGTAGGTAACCGAGGTGGTGCCATTCATCACGACGCCGCCAAGGCCGGTCCCGGGTTGGGTCAGGTCGCTGATGGTCAGCGGCACGTTGCCATCCGGGTCGCTGTCGTTCAGCAGCAGGTTGAGTGTGATCGGTACACCGACACTGGTGCTGCCGACATCGGCCTGGGCGAGCGGTGGCTGGTTGGCGGCCTCGACCGGGGCGTTGCCGACCACGATCACTGGCTCTACATCACTACCGCCGCGGGCAGACTTGACCGTAACGGTGGCGGGCGGTTGCGCCAAGTCGTTGACCGTGATGCTTTGCAGTGTGCCCGATTTCGACAGGCGGCCGTAGCCTTGGGCGAGCAGGTCGGGGACCGCTACTTCGTCGCTGGAACTGGCCTCGATCAACAGACGTTTGTTGGCCCAGTCGTAGCGTGCGGTGCTGACTTTGACCACGTCGCTGAGCTTGCTCGAGAGCGCAGTCGGCTGGGTGCCGCCGACTGCGTTGCTGGCGGTGACAACCACCACCTCTGGCGGCACCGACTGGTTGAACTGCTGGCTGAAGAACAAACCGTTGTTGTCCGAAGTCAGGGTGAACTGACAAGGCGAAGGCGGCGTGCCGATCAGTGCCAGGCCATTGCGCATACACAGGCTGGCCTCACTCGGGGCCTTGGCGAACACTTCCACGCGGGTACCGCTGCCGTTGCGCGAGTAAGTGGCGCGCTCCAGCGTGACCGGGGTTTGTGCTCGCGGGTCCAGCACCTTGCCAGACACTGTGAACGTGTTGGTCTGAATGGCGCCCGCGGGCCCTTCGATGCGCACGAAGTTGGTATTGAAGGGGCTACCGGTTACCGCTTCGGTGATATTGGGGTCGCCGATGTAGGTTTCGGTGGTGCCCGTGTCAGGATTGACCTCTGTATACGGCCCGCCAACCCCCTTCAGCCAAGGGCCGATCGCTCCCCCCAGCGCCCCCTGGAAGTTGCCCGGAGCGCCAATGCCTATGTCCCGAGTGATATTGATCGCGCGACGACCTGCCGTGGTGACGTTGACCGTCTCCACCCCGTAAGGGTGCGTGATGGTGTAGGTGCCGGTGCGTGGGACCGAAGCGCGGATACGGATGCGGGCGAAGCTTTGCTGATCACCGTCTACCGGGTTTTCAGCCGCGAAGGCTGCCTCTATACCGGCAACGTAGACCTCCAGTTCATAACCGCTGTTACCTACTTGTGGTATCGAGGTTTCGGCCAGGAACCAGAACATCTCGGGTGGCCAGTTATCTGGAAATACCAGCGGCAGGGCATCGTCATAGATCCCGGGCTCGGGCAACAAGGTGCACATGTAGGCGGGCGCCCCTGGTGCGCCTGGCGCACGGGTGCTGGTGGCACGCGACTGGCACAGCTCCAGGGATTGGTCGAGGCTGTCCTTGTACCACATCGGATAGCCACCCGTGGCGAAGGTGTAGGGCCCCGGGTCGACATCAGACAGCGCGGCGAACGCGGCGCTGGTAACGGTAAGAGAGAAACCGGCGGCCAACAGCGCACGGCGCGACCAAGTGTTCATGCTGCCTCCTTGAAGGCTGAGCCTTTGTCTGTTCATGGCACCAGCACCACGTCTTCGGTGTCGCTACCACCGTTGGCGCTGGTGACCTGCACCTTGGCCGGCGGAATGGGCGAGAGGGTCATGCTCAATGTCTTCACGGCGCCGTTACCGCCAAGGTTGCCGATCAACGTGCCGTTGCCGGTATGCGCGGTAAGTACGGGTGGTGTGGTCTCGTCACTGGTGTTGGCCACCAGGGTCAGCTCGCCGGTAGACAAGCGGTACTGGGCCTGTGTGATGGTGACCAGGTCGGTCAGGGGGACGTTGCTGGTGGTCAGGCTGCTGGTCGGGATTGCCACGCTGTTGTCAGCGGACAGTGTCACGAGGGTTCCGGCCGCCGGGTTGAGGACTGACTGGGCGTACCAGGCGCCGGTGCCGTTGGCCTCGGTGAGGCTCAGGTTGGGGGTCTGACTGGTCAGGGTGACGCTTGCCGGTGGCGGCGGGGCCAACACGAAGATGTCTTGCTGGGCGATGAGGTCGCCGTTCTCGGTATGGCGTGAGTAAGTGCTGCGTTGTGGCATCAGCGGGGTTGGCAAGGCCACTTCGGAAAGCTTGCCCGAGACAGCGAACAGCTCGGTGCGCAGGTCGATGCCACCAGGGCCCTCAATGCGTACGTAGTTGGTGTTGAATGGGCTGCCGGTGACCCGCTCTTCCAGGTTCGGGTCGCCGATGAAGCGCTCGTTGCCTTCGGTGTAGGGGCCGTTGACACTGCGCAGAAACGGCCCGACATCACCCTTGAGTGCGCCGGTGAAGTCGCCTGCCCCGGCGATGCCGATGTCACGGGTCATGTTGATCGCCCGGCGCCCTGCAACGGGCACATCGAACACTTCAACGCCATAGGGGTGGGTGACCACGTAGGTGCCCGCGGTGGGTACGTCGACCCGGATACGGACCCGGGCGAAGCTGACCTGGTCACCCTCGACAGGTTCTTCGGCAGCGAATGCCGCTTCGATCGCCGTGCCATAGCTGAGGTCGATGCCACGGGCGGCGTCGACGATTGCAGCGTCGGCAGTGAACCAGAACGCTTCGTCAGGGAAGTTGGTGGGGAAGACGATGGGTTGGGTATCGTCGAACACACCAGGCGTGGGCAGCAGCGTGCACATGTATGAAGGTGCACCAGGTGCGCCGGCGACCCGGGAGCTGACGGCCTTGGTCAGGCACAGGTCGAGGGTACGACCGTGGCTGTCCTGGTACCAGGCGGGGAAGCCGCCATTGGCAGGGACGTAAGCGCCTGGATCGACAGCGTTCAAGGCGGCCTGCGCGGGAAGCTGGAGCATGCCGGCGAAAATCGCCACTGCCAGCGGGTGGGGTATCGGTCGGTGCATGAGTCAATTCCTCCTGCAAACGGGCCCATGGACTTGGGGCGTCTGGGAGGAGATCGGCAAGAGCTGTGCCAACACCTGAAAAATGCTTTGCAGGCCTTGTGGTGCAGGGGCTACAGATTCTCAGTAGGGCTTTATGCCAGCCGCTGGCGGTGGGCAGCGTTCCCCCAAGGTTGGGGATTGGGGGCCGGTAATTCAAACCCAGTTTTAGAAGCCAATGCGGTTTTTGCTACAGTGCTACCGCGGTCCCTTTCCCCGAGCCGAGCCAAGCGATGCAACCCCTCGACCACCTTTCCCTGAACCTGTTCATCGTCGTCTGCGAAGAAGGCACCATCGCCCGCGCTGGCGAGCGCGCGTTCATGGCGCCGTCCGCCGTCAGCAAACGTATTTCAGACATCGAGGCGCGCTTTAGCACCGCCTTGCTCAAACGTAGCAAGCGCGGCGTGGAGCCCACCCCGGCGGGGCTTGCACTGCTGCGCCATGCCAGGGAAATGACCCGCGCCATGGAACGCCTGGACAGCGAGCTGAGCGAATACGCCCACGGCGCGCGTGGTCATGTGCGGGTGTTGGCCAATGTATCGTCGATCATGGAGTTTCTGCCTGAAGAACTGTCAGCGTTCATGCTGGAATACCCACTCATCCAGGCCGATATCGAAGAGCGCTTCAGCGCCGATGTTGTTCGTGGTGTGGCCGAGGGCACTGCAGACCTCGGCATCTGCCGCAAATCCATGGCGGTGGGTGACCTGGATTTCGTACCGTATCGGCAAGATCACCTGGCCGTGGTCGTTGCTGCTGACCACCCGTTGGCCGGCCGCAACCAGATTGCCTTCGAGGAAACCCTGGGTTACGACCACCTGGGGCTCTCGGCCTTTGCCACATTGAACGCTTTCATGCGTAAAAGCGCCGAACAGTCAGGCAAGGCGCTGCATTTTCGTTCGTACGTGTCGTCGTTCGACGCGGCATACCGTCTGGTGCAGTTCGGCCTTGGCCTGGCGGTGTTTCCGCAAGAGGCCGTGTCCCGCTATGCGGCGTTGTTCGACCTGCGGGTCATTGCGCTGACTGACGACTGGGCACTTGGCGAATTCGTCATCTGCATGCGCGATCGGCACACGCTCTCGCTGTCGGCTCGGCGCCTGCTTGACCACCTGTTGCTGCGTGCACCGGCCTGGCAGGTCGCGGGCTGATCCATCGTGGCTGACGATGGATCAGCCCGCGAAACACGTCTTTTCTGCCCGTCATCCAGCTCTTAGTCTGGCGCAACGCTTCAGACAGAGAGACCGTGATGACAACAATAACAATCAATGAAGTCGGCCTGCGCGATGGCTTGCAGAGCCTGCAAGTGATCATGCCGACAGCAGCCAAACGCCGCTGGATCGATGCCGCTTACGGCGCCGGCGTGCGTCATATGGAAGTCGCTTCGTTCGTGCCGGCACGCTTGCTACCGCAGATGGCCGATGCCCGCGAAGTGGTGGCCCACGCCCTCACGTACCCGGACCTGCAAGTAACCGTGCTGGCTCCGAACCTTCGTGGCGCAAGGGACGCACTTGAATCGGGTGCACACCGCATCGTCGCCCCGGTATCGGTGAGCACGGCGCACAGCCTGGCCAACGTGCGCCGCACGCCAGTGGAGATGGTCGAGGAACTGGGGCGCATGTGCCAGCTGCGTACTGAAATGGGCCTGCATGGGGTGCAAGTCGTGGCCGGCATGTCGGTGGCCTTTGGCTGCACCCGCCAGGGTGAGGTGCCGCTGGCTGACCTGTGTGCGTTGACCCGCCAGGTGATCGAAGCCGGTTGCGACCAGGTCTCCCTGGGAGACACCACTGGCTATGCCAATCCGGGCCAGGTGGCAACGGTGCTTCAGGCCGTACGGGAGATTGCAGGCGACCGTCTCAAGGCCGCGCACTTCCATGACACCCGGGGCCTGGCCTTGGCCAACAGCCTGGTGGCGGTGCAGCAGGGCATTGGAGAACTGGATGCCTCCCTGGCGGGCCTGGGAGGGTGCCCGTTCGCCCCTGGCGCGTCTGGTAATACCGTGACCGAAGACCTGGTGTTCATGCTGCAAAGCATGGGCTACGAC
Source organism: Pseudomonas sp. KCJK9058 (assembly GCF_046230975.1). NCBI lineage: Bacteria > Pseudomonadati > Pseudomonadota > Gammaproteobacteria > Pseudomonadales > Pseudomonadaceae > Pseudomonas > Pseudomonas sp. KCJK9058. Next base: position 6,389 of record NZ_JBJJLR010000056.1, on the reverse strand, counting down.
ACCGGCATCGACTTACCTGCACTGATCGAAACTCGGCAGGTACTAAGCGAAGCGCTACCGGGCGAGCCACTTTACGGCTTCATCGCCCGGGCCGGATTGCCGCTCAACTTCGCCAACACACACCGCCACGCCTGAACTGCCCGTAAGAGGAGCACCACGATGTCCAGACTTCCCTTGGACGGCATCCGTGTCGTAGAGATTTCGCATATGGTCATGGGCCCGACGTGCGGCATGATCCTCGGCGACCTTGGCGCCGAAGTCATCAAGATCGAGCCGGTACGCGGCGACGGCACGCGCCGGTTGCTGGGCGCAGGGGCGGGTTTTTTCCGCACCTTCAACCGCAACAAACAATGCATCGCTGTCGATGTTGAAACGCCCGAGGGCCGTGAGGCGGTGCTGCAACTGATCGACACCGCCGACGTCTTCATCGAGAACTTCAAGCCCGGGCGTATGCAAAAGCTGGGGCTGGGCTACGACGCACTGTGCCAGCGCAATCCAGGGCTGATCTATGCCTCGCACAAGGGGTTCCTCAGCGGGCCATACGATAACCGCCTGGCGCTGGATGAAGTGGTACAGATGATGGCCGGTCTGGCCTACATGACAGGGCCGGTGGGGCGCCCGCTGCGCGCAGGCAGCTCGGTGAACGACATCATGGGTGGCATGTTCGGCGCCATTGGCGTGCTGGCCGCACTCAACGAGCGCCACAGCACCGGCAGGGGCCGTGAGGTGCAAAGTGCCCTGTACGAGAATTGCGTGCTGCTGGCTGCCCAGCATATGCAGCAGTACGTGGTCACCGGTGAAGCCGCAGCGCCGATGCCGAACCGCATCAGTGCCTGGGCCATCTATGACGTGTTCACTTTTGCCGGTGGCGAGCAGATGTTTGTCGCCGCCACAGGGGAAGGCCAGTGGCACGCGTTATGCCGGGTACTGGGGCAAACCGCTTTGCTTGATGACCCGACCCTTGGTAGCAATAACGACCGCGTGTTGCAGCGGCCACGGCTGCTGGCGCACCTGGCCGAGGTGTTTGCGCCGCTGGACGCCGGGCAGTTGGCGGTGCAGCTGGAAGCCAACGGCATTCCTTTCGCGCCGATCCGCCGCCCTGAAGAGCTGTTCGAGGACCCCCACCTGCTACAGAGCGGTGGCATGGCCGAGCTGCAACTGGAAGACGGCAGCCACACACCGATGCCGTTATTGCCGCTGTCACTGGACGGCCAGCGCCTGCAGCCACGGCGGGCGATCGCGCGGATTGGTGAGCACACCCGCCAAGTGATGCGTGAACTGGGTTACAGCGACGCGCACATTGCCCAGCTGTGTGCGGCGGGCGTGCTGAAAACAGACGACGTGGCGTGAGGAGGGCTTGAGATGGCGATCTACCAATATGACAACCTTGCGCCCAACCTGCACCCGGAAACGTTCATCGCCGAGGATGCCAGCGTCATCGGCGACGTTACCCTGGAACAAGGCGTCAGTGTATGGCCGCAGGCCGTGCTACGGGGCGACAACGAAGCGATCCGTATCGGCCAGCACAGCAACGTGCAGGAGGGGGCTGTCTTGCATGCCGACCCCGGCTTTGCGTTGACAGTGGGGCAAGGTGTCACCATCGGCCACCAGGCCATGCTGCACGGCTGCACCATCGGCGATGGCGCGCTGATCGGCATTCAGGCGGTGGTGCTCAATGGCGCGGTCATCGGCAACAACTGCCTGGTGGGTGCCGGCGCCATCGTCACCGAAGGCAAGGTGTTTCCCGACAACTCGTTGATTCTGGGCGCACCTGCCAAGGTAGTGCGCGAGCTCACTGCCGATGCCATCGCCAGTATGCAGCGCAATGCGACCGAGTACGTCGCAAAAGGCCAGAGCTTCAAGGAAAAGCTGATCCGTATTCGCTAAAAAAACCTGCTGGTGGCGCCCTTCGAGACGTCGCTGCTCTCCAATAATTACAAGAATGGAGATTCACCATGGTTGCTTTGACCGGCGAACTGGCGCGTGAGCGCAACGACAGTCACATCAATGAGCTACTGCTATACCGCCGTGTGGCCTGGCGCATCATGCCGCTGGCTATCATCTGCTTCCTGTTCTCCTACTTCGACCGCATCAACATCAGTTTTGCGAAGACACAAATGCAGCAGGAACTGGGCCTCAGCGATGCCGCCTACGGCCTGGCCGCGAGCATGTTCTTCGTCGGCTACGTGCTGTTCGAAGTGCCCAGCAGTCTTGGCCTGAAACGCTACGGGGCTCCGGCCTGGATCTGCCGGATCATGGTGTCCTGGGGCCTGGCGACGGCTGCGCTGGTATTTGCCTATACCCAGTACACGCTGTACTTCCTGCGCTTTCTGATCGGCGTCATGGAGGCCGGTTTCGGCCCGGCGATCCTGTTTTACCTGGCATGCTGGTTCCCCCGCAAGCACCTGGCGAAGATGAATGGCCTGTGGTTCCTGGCGGTGCCGCTGGCCGGTGCGGTGGGTGGCCCGGCTGCGGGCTTTTTGCTGGGGACAATGGACGGGGTGCTGGGCCTCGCTGGCTGGCACTGGTTGTTCCTGATGTCCGGGCTGCCGTGTGTGCTGCTGGGCCTGCTGGTGCTGTGGAAGCTGGACCGTGATATCGAGGCGGCGAAATGGTTGAGCCGCGAGGAGAAGGACCTGCTGGCGGAGAACCTTGCCCAGGACAAACGCACCGCAAAACCGATACTCGGCTCGATCTGGCGGGTGTTGCTGACCCGTGAAGTGGCGATCATGGCGTTTATCTACTACGTGGTCAAAACCGCGTCCTACGGGCTTAATTTCTGGATGCCGCACCTAATCAAGTCCTCGGGGGTGCAAGACATGCTCTGGGTTGGCGTGCTGTCGGCATTGCCCTATGCGGTAGCGTGCATCGGCATGGTGTTGCTGACTCGTCACTCCGACCGCACCGGAGAGCGCAAGCGCTATCTGGTGTACTGCCTGCTGGCGGCCGCCGCCGGTTACCTGCTGGCGTGCCTGTTCTCCGACTCTCCCTTCGCGATGATGACCGCGCTGGTGCTGGCCACCGCGGGCACCTTTATCGCTATCCCGATCTTCTGGACCATTCCACAGTCGACGTTCTCGGGGCTGGCCATTGCCACCGGCACCGCCGCGATCAACTCGGTGGGACAGCTGAGCGGCATCGTTGCACCAGTGATGGTGGGCAAGATCAATGACCTTACCGACAGCACCTACATGGGCATGCTGTCAATCGCGCCGCTGATCCTGGTCGCATGCCTGGTGGTGATGCGTTGCGTGCGCAACCCCAAAAGCTGATTGGCGCTGAGTCTTCGAACAACAACAAGAACAAGAGCAAGGCATACCAATGATCGTGATCTTTCGGCGAGCATCGCTGGTGCTCTCGGCGCTTTACTGCGCCTGTCAAACCGCCCAGGCTGCCTTTATCCATGACGGCAGTGGCAGCCTGGAACTGCGCAATTTCTACTTCGATCGCGACTTTCACGGTGACAGCGCCACGCAATCGCGGCGCGGTGAATGGGCCCAGGGCTTCATGCTGCGCTTGCAGTCTGGCTATACCGACGGCGTGGTTGGCTTTGGCCTGGACGCAGCCGGCATGCTGGGGCTCAAGCTGGACTCATCGCCTGACCGTAGCGGTTCCGGCCTGTTGCCGCGAGGCAGCGACAAACGCGCCGCGGATGACTACGCCAAGGCCGTGGCTACCTTCAAGGCCAGGCTGGCGCAGAGCGAATTGAAAGCGGGGGGCCTGAGCCCGCAACTGCCATTGCTGGCGTCCAACAGCAGCCGCTTGTTCCCCCAGTGGTTCAGCGGTGTGCAACTGGTGAGCAAAGACTTGGACCGGTTTACGCTCACCCTGCTGCAGGTGGATGCCACCAAATTGCGTGACTCCACCGACTATGAGGACCTGACCGCCATGGCGCAGCAAGGGGCTTATTCGGCGACGGTCACCAGTGATCGTCTGCGCTACGCCGGTGTCGATTACCAGCCGTTGAACAACTTGACCCTCAGCCTTCACACCAGTGTGCTCGAAGACCTGTTCCGGCGTGATTTTGCCGGTTTCAAGTTCAAGACTCGCCTTGGGCCGGGGGATGTGTTCACCGAGTGGCGCTGGTTCAATGCAAGGGAGCAGGGCCGGGCGTTGCTGGGCGGAGTCGACAATCAGACCCTCAGTACCAACTTCGGGTACAGCGTTCAGGGCCACACGTTCAGTGGCGGCTATCAGAAAGTGCGTGGGGATACGGCATATGCCTACGTGGGGGGCACCGATACCTACCTGTTCAGCGAACAGCAGGTCAGCACTTTTGCCTTGGCCAACGAACGGGCGGGGATGGTGCGCTACGACTACAACTTTGCTGCGGTGGGCATCCCCGGGCTGACGTTCAACGTGCGTTATGTAAAGGGCGATCAGGTGGACCCGCAACGCATTGCCAGCGTCAAGGGCAGGACATTGGCCGCTGGCGGCGGAGAGGGGCGGGAATGGGAGCGGACTACGGATATCACCTATGTGGTGCAGTCGGGGGCGCTCAGGAATGTGTCGCTGCGTTGGCGCAATGCGAGCATGCGCTCGAATTTTGCCGATGCAGCGGATGAGAACCGGGTGATCGTGGGGTACACGTTCGAATTCTGAATTCAGACACAATCTTCGTTGGGCGCAGCCGGTTTCGCTTGCGCTTTGGATCTGCGCGGTTTGCGTGGCTTTTTCGCCGGCCGCTTGCCGGGCTTGAGCTGCCAGCGGTCGGCGTTGGCGAGCAGGCGTGCCTGGATTGCGGGTGGGTAGTCGCTCAGGGTTGTCACGGGTGGGACTGGCTTGCCGGGCAGGCCGGCCTCGCGGATGACCTTCGGCCAGCGTGGTCGCCAGCACAGCAGCAGGCTGAGCCAGTGGCCGGTGCCGATGATGATGAACGCGGGCCAGACAAACAGCAGCGCAACTTTGAACAGCCAGCTGCTTTTGCGGAAGAAACGCCCAAGGCCTTCGAACTGGGCGCTGAATGCCTGGATGGGTGAGGGTAGCTGGGTGCTCAGGCGGGGGCGGGGGATGGCGTGTGGGCCTTCTTCCATGTAACGGCGGATGAATTCCCACTCATCACGCAGTTCGCTGCCGCCTTGGCCTTGTTTGCCCAGCAGGGCCATTTCCATGTGGGGCAGGCCGGTGCGGCTGGGGTGCCAGATTAGACCGAGTCGTATTCCAACGCTTAGCGAATCATCTTCTGGGCGAATGCCCGTGCTGCCGGTTGTTTTCCAGGGGAAGGTGACGATGCCACCACAGTAGCTGGGTCGATGGAGGTGGACCTGTTGAGTTATTCGATTGAAGCGAATAAGTAGATGCCGACTGGTCAGCATTTCCAGTCGCGAGATTTTTACGCCGTACTTCAGGTAAAAATACAATGCTGCTCCTGAAGCTGAAGCCAAGAGAGCTGTAAGTAAGACTGCTATAAAGGAGATTGAATAAGGTTGGGTGATATCAAGCCAGATGGAGCCGACAGCTATGCCGATTCCGAAAATTATCCCAGGCAGTACTCCGCCGATCGTGACTAGCGTAATGAGGCCGCGCTTCTCTTCTGAGCCGCCACAGCGCATTTCCATGTAGGTTTCATTGAATGCATAAACAGGGCCGCGTAGGAGGGGTGTTTCACTTACCTGGCAAAAGTGAATTTCTTCATTCAGGTCGCCTTCATAAAAATCTCTATTTGCGCGCTTCTCTGCTGGTGTCATCCCTGCTTCGTACGTTCTACGTGCAGCTTCTGGCTGAGTTGCCATCTGCCAGAATCCCCATTCGATAAGATACATTATAAAACCTCGCTGATAGCAGAATGTAGGGCGCTCAGTTCTTCCTGCTCTTCATAGGGCTTGATATTTTTATGAGTTCGGAAGCAGCTGCGTTTGCACCACTTCTCTAACGCGTCATCTTCCAAAATATAGATTATGAGTGTCAGGATGAGTCCGATCCAAAATGCACCTAAGACTAAACGTGCAAGCAGTAGGCGAGCAGCTTGTGTTCCCAGTTTATTGGCGAGCGCGCCCATGGATGTTGTCATCATTCTCACAAGTTTTGTTTTGGCATTCTGAGATAGGTGGTCAAAAAGAGGTTTTGCGATTGCAATGGCTGTTCCTGCTTCCGCCAGCGAAATTGTAATAGTTGCCAGTGCCCGCGATGCGTATGCGAGTGCCAGTGTTCTAGGTTTTTTTGTACTTTGTTCGGTAAGGTTTTGCTGGCGGTATACTAAGTGCTGAGCCGCATCGGCGAAGTCCCACCAGGCGAGTACGAAACCACCTGTCACAGCTAAACTGGCGCCCCATAGTTTCAAACGCCCTAAAGCGGCCGCTGCTCCTCGTCCGGTCACACTGTTCGCGCCGTACCGCGAGACGACCTGGTCCACATAACTGGCTCCAACTTCAAAGCCCGCCGCAGCCGTG
>NZ_JBJJLR010000055.1:0-35667 GCF_046230975.1 Pseudomonas sp. KCJK9058 | reverse complement strand
GGGGGGGATTTGTTAAGGGCGTGCAGGCGTCTTCGCGGGTAAACCCGCTCCTACACATGCCTCAAGATCTGTGCATTCACTGTAGGAGCGGGTTTACCCGCGAAAGGGCCGGAACAGGTTTACTCGGAGGCCGCAGTCCCGAGGAACTTGCGCAAGAACTGCCGGGTACGTTCTTCCTTCGGCGCCGCGAACAGCGCCTTGGCTTCGCCCTGCTCCACGATCACGCCCTTGTCGAAGAAGATCACCCGGTTCGCCACGTCCCGGGCAAAGCTCATCTCGTGGGTGACGATGATCATGGTGCGCTTTTCCTCGGCCAGGCCGCGGATGGTCGCCAATACTTCACCGACCAGCTCCGGGTCCAGCGCCGAGGTCGGTTCGTCGAACAGGATTACCTCTGGTTCCATGGCCAGGGCGCGGGCGATGGCCACGCGTTGCTGCTGGCCGCCGGACAGGCGCCGTGGGTAGGCGTCTTCCTTGCCCGCCAGGCCGACTTTGGCCAGCAGGCGCCGGCCAAGCTCGATGGCCTGTTCGCGAGGCGTCTTCTTGACGATCACCGGCCCCTCGATCACGTTCTCCAGGGCAGTGCGATGGGGGAACAGGTTGAAGTTCTGGAACACGAACCCGGCTTGCTGGCGCAAACGGCGAATCGCACCCTGCTGCCCGCCCAAAGGGCGGTTGGCATCGATGCTGATGGCGCCGATCTGGATCTGCCCGGCATCGGGGGTTTCCAGCAGGTTAAGGCAGCGCAAGAAGGTGGTTTTGCCCGAGCCACTGGGGCCGATGATGGCCACCACTTCACCGGGCTGCACGGTCAGGTCGATACCGTTGAGCACGGTCTGGCCCTTGAACCGCTTGGTCAGGCCTTTGACTTCAATCATGCTCAATGCTCCTGGTCATGCTGGTTGACCCGCGCTTCCATGCGGTTCTGGAAGTGCGCAAGGATGCTGCACAGCACCCAGTAGATGACCGCGACCGCCACGTACATGGTGAACACTTCGAACGTGCGCGCAGTAATCAGCTGGGCTTGGCGGAACAGCTCGGGCACCTGGATGGTTGCCGCCAGGGCAGTGTCCTTTACCAGCGAGATGAAGCTGTTGCCCAGCGGTGGCAGCGCGGTGCGCAAGGCCTGTGGCAGAATCGCCCGGCGCATGGCTTGCACGCGGGTCATGCCGATGCTGGCGGCTGCTTCCCACTGGCCCCGGTCGATCGAGGAAATGGCTGCGCGCAGGATCTCGCAGATGTAGGCCGCCATGTTCAGCGACAGGCCGATCAGCGAAGCGGGGATTGGGTCGAGCTCGATGCCGATTTGCGGCATGCCGAAATAGATCACGAACAGCTGCACCAGCAGCGGCGTGCCGCGGAAGAACGACACGTAGACCCGCGCCAGCCAGTTCAGCGGCAGAATCTTCGACAGCCGCATAAGCGCCAGGGCAAAGCCCAGCACCAGACCGAAGAACATGCCGCCGACACTGAGCAGCACCGTATAACCCGCGCCCTTCAGCAGGAAGGGCGCGGAGTCGACAACGAGTTGCAGGCTTTCAGCGATCATTTGGTGACATCGGCACCGAAGTACTTCTCAGACAGCTTGGCCAGCGTGCCGTCAGCTTTTAGCTTGTCGATGGCCTTGTTGATGGCTGCCAACAGTTCCGGCTCACCTTTGCGCAGGGCCACGCCGCTTTCCAGGCGCGAGAAGGCATCGCCAGCAAGTTGGGTGTCCTTGGCTTTTTGCGCGTATTCCAGCGCCGCCAGGCGGTCGATCAGGATGGCGTCGATACGGCCGTTGCGCAGGTCAGCGAACTTGCTTGGGTCGTCTTCATAGGTGCGCACATCGGCTTGCGGCACGTCCTTTTTCACCCACTGTTCGTAGTTGGTGCCAAGGCCTACGCCGACCTTTTTGCCGGCCAGGTCCTGTGCGCCCTTGATGTTCAGCTGCTCGGCTTTCTTCTTCAGGATTAGTGCCTGGATGCCGGAGACAGTGTAGGGCTCGGAGAAGTCGTACTTTTTCTTGCGCTCTTCGGAAATGGTCACCTGATTGACCACTACATCCAGGCGTTTGGATTCCAGCGCGGCGAGGATGCCGTCCCACTTGGTCGGCTGGATCTTGGCCTTGACCCCCAGCTCCTTGGCCAGCAGCTCAGACAGCTCCACTTCGAAGCCGGTCAGTTTGCCGTTTTCGTCCTGGAAGCTGAATGGCGGGTAGGTGCCCTCGAGGCCGACGTTGATGACGCCTTTTTCCTGGATGGTCTTCAATTGCTCGCCGGCGAAAGCCTGGCTGAGCAGGCCGGCACCCAGCAGGAGGGCCAGGCTGGCGTTGAGTAGCGGTTTGGCGAATTTCGACATGTCAGAGCCCCGCGCTTGTTGTCTAGGTAGTGAGGTGGCGACTATAGGGTTGGCTGATTAGGCCGGGAAATACTAAAAAATAACTTTAATATTCCTTTTTTGATTTGCGCCAGGTGCTGGCTGCTTTGAGGGTAGGCGACGATACCCACTCCGTCATCGCGGCTTATGCCTGACTTAGTGCAGGATGGAATAAAGCGTTGTTTTTTCCAAGCCTCAGATTTGCCGTAAAGTGGATTGCAGCAGGCAGGTTCGGCCTTTTCGCGGGCCTGGCAACAAAATCAGATGGCCTATACGGCAGGAGAACACCGTGAGCGAACAACCTTCATCCGCGCATTGGCAGTTGCAGAGCATTGTCACTGGCCTGCGCGGGGCCCGTGAGCAATGGCGCACCCGTAATGGCCGCAGTATTGGCGAGCAGGGCGGGCGCGAGCTGCCGTCGCGTGAAGCGATGCGACAGATTCTGGAGCAACTTTGCGGGGCGCTGTTCCCCATGCGCCTGGGGCCAGTCGACCTGCGCGAAGAAAGTGAAGACTTCTACGTCGGCCATACCCTGGATGCCGCGCTGACCGCCTTGCTGGCCCAGGCTCGTCTTGAACTTCGCTACGCGGCACGGCAAAGCAAGGCTGAGCTGGCGGGCGTCGACGCCCGTGCGCTGAGCCTGATCCAGGGCTTTGCAGCTGCGCTACCGGAACTGCGCGTTCTGCTCGACACCGATGTGCTGGCCGCCTACCACGGCGACCCGGCAGCGCGCAGCGTCGATGAAGTGCTGCTGTGCTACCCGGGCATCCTGGCGATCATCCATCACCGGCTGGCACACCACCTGTACAAGGCTGGGCTGCCGCTGCTGGCGCGGATCAGTTCGGAGCTGGCGCATTCGGCTACCGGTATCGACATTCACCCGGGGGCGCAGATCGGCCCGAGCTTCTTCATCGATCATGGTACGGGTGTGGTCATTGGTGAAACCGCGATCATCGGCGAGCGCGTGCGCATCTACCAGGCGGTGACCCTGGGCGCCAAGCGTTTCCCCAGCGATGAGTCGGGTACGCTGCATAAAGGCCTGCCACGCCACCCGATCGTCGAAGACGATGTGGTGATCTATGCCGGGGCCACGGTGCTGGGGCGTATTACCATCGGTAAGGGTTCGACCATTGGCGGTAATGTGTGGCTGACGCGCAGTGTGCCGGCTGAAAGCAACATTACTCAGGCCAACCTGCAGCTGGATTGCCAGGACAAGAACTGATCCCGCATTGCGATTGCCTTGCTGGCCTCTTCGCGGGCAAGCCCGCGCCTACGACGGACGTACCAGATGTAGGTGCGGGTTTACCCGCAAGAGGCCGGAACAGGACGACACCAATCGGCGCCCCAATTCGCATTGAAATCCGATCCATGTTTAACTTGAACACTTGTTCAATGAAAAACGCTGGTCCGCTGCCGGTGTTCAACAGGAGGATTCCTTTGCTGAACCCGTTCATTCCGAACCTCACGTCATTCGACGAGGTGCACGCCCTATGAGTGCACCGAACCCTTCCGCTGCCAACGGCAAAATCCGCATGAACCCCCCGGTGTTCTACTTTGCGGCGAGTTTCATCCTCATCTTTGGCCTGGTAGTCATCTCCAATCCGCAAGCCGCAGGTGACTGGTTGCTGGCGGCGCAGAACTGGGCGGCCAACACGGTCGGCTGGTACTACATGCTGGCGATGACGCTGTACCTGGTCTTCGTGGTGGTCACCGCCTTGTCTGGCTACGGCAAGATCAAACTCGGTGCCGACCACGACGAACCCGAGTTCAGCTACCTGTCGTGGGCCGGCATGCTGTTCGCCGCCGGCATCAGCATCACGCTGTTCTTCTTCTGTGTCTCCGAACCGCTGACCCACATGCTGCAACCGCCCCAAGGCGAAGCCGGCACGGTCGAGGCCGGGCGCCAGGCGATGCAGATCCTGTTCCTGCACTGGGGCCTGCATGGCTGGGGGGTGTTCGCCTTCGTCGGCATGGCATTGGCCTATTTCGCCTACCGGCATAACCTGCCGCTGGCCCTGCGTTCGGCGCTGTACCCGCTGATTGGCAAGCGCATCAACGGCCCGATCGGTTATGCGGTGGATGGCTTCGGCATCATCGCCACGGTGTTCGGCCTGGGCGCCGACATGGGCTTTGGGGTGCTGCATCTGAACGCCGGTCTGGACTACCTGTTCGGCATCAGCCACAGCCAGTGGGTGCAGGTGATCCTCATCACCCTGATGATGGGCGCGGCTGTGGCCGTAGCCGTGGCCGGGGTGGAGAAGGGGGTGCGGGTGATGAGCGACATCAACCTGTTCCTGGCCTGTGCGCTGCTGCTGTTCGTGCTGTTCGCCGGGCCTACCCAGCACCTGTTCAACACGCTGATCCAGAACCTGGGCGACTACCTGGGTGCGTTGCCGCGCAAGAGCTTCGACGTGTATGCCTATGGTGAAAACCGCGGCTGGCTGGGCGGCTGGACCGTGTTCTACTGGGCCTGGTGGATTGCCTGGGCGCCGTTCGTGGGCCTGTTCATCGCCCGCATCTCCCGTGGCCGTACCATCCGCGAGTTCGTCTTTGGCGTGCTGCTGATTCCGCTGGGCTTCACCCTGGCGTGGATGTCGATCTTCGGCAACAGCGCCCTGGACCAGGTGATCAACCACGGCATGACCGCACTGGGCCAGTCGGCGCTGGACAACCCATCGATGAGCCTGTACCTGCTGCTGGAAACCTACCCCTGGAGCAAGGCAGTCATCGCCACCACGGTGTTCATCAGCTTCGTGTTCTTCGTCACCTCGGCCGACTCGGGCACCGTGGTGCTGTCGACCTTGTCGGCCAAGGGCGGGGACGCTGATGAAGATGGGCCGAACTGGCTGCGTATCTTTTGGGGGGCGATGACTGCACTGATCACCAGTGCGCTGTTGTTCGCTGGCAGCATCGATTCGCTGAAGTCGGCAGTGGTGCTGACGTCGCTGCCGTTCTCGCTCATTCTGCTGTGCATGATGTGGGGGCTGCACAAGGCGTTCTACCTGGAGTCGCAGCGGCAGATCGCGCAGATGCACTCGCTGGCCCCGTTCGCCCAGTCGCGTCGCGGCCGTGGCGGCTGGCGCCAGCGCCTGAGCCAGGCGGTGCACTTCCCGTCACGTGATGAGGTGTACCGTTTCATGGATGATGTGGTGCGCCCGGCGATTGCCGATGTGCGTGAAGTGTTCGAGCAGAAAGGCCTGGTCCTGATTACCCAGGACGACCCTAGCCATGACAACGTCAGCCTGAAGATTGGCCATGGCGAGGAACAGCCGTTCATTTACCAAGTGCAGATGCGTGGCTATTTCACACCATCGTTCGCCTTGGGGGGGCTGGGTACGCAGGAGTTGAAGAACCGCCGCTATTACCGGGCGGAGGTGCACCTGAGCGAAGGCAGCCAGAACTATGACCTGGTGGGCTACAGCAAGGAGCAGATCATCAACGACATCCTCGACCAGTACGAGCGGCACATGCAGTACCTGCACCTGGTGCGCTGACCAAGCTCTCCTGTCCTGGCCTCTTCGCGGGCTTGCCCGCTCCCACAGGCACGGCACCGGTTTCGAAACCTGTGTGTACCTGTGGGAGCGGGCAAGCCCGCGAAGAGGCCAGACAGGCAACCGCTAGAAAGGTGCATCCCCAAGGATGGTCGCCCGGTGCATCACCCGCCGGTTCGGCCGGTAATCATCCACCGCAAAATGCTGGGTCACGCGGTTGTCCCAGAACGCCACGTCATGCTCCTGCCAACGCCAGCGAATGCTGAACTCCGGTCGCGTCGCATGGGCGAACAGCAGCCTCAGCAGCGCATCGCTTTCCAGTTCGCTCAGTTCATTGATGCGTGTAGTGAACCCTTCATTGACGAACAACGCCTTGCGCCCGCTCACCGGATGCGTGCGCACCACCGGGTGCGACAGCGGTGGGTTGTTGCGCCGGGTGGCCTCCCAGCGCGTCAGGTCTTCCGGTGTGGTGCCAAAGCGCTCCAGCGGGAACGACTTGGTGAAGTCGTGGGTAGCGGTCAGCCCGTCCAGCATTTCACGCAGCGGCGCCGACAAAGCCTCGAAGGCCGCAATGCCGCTGGCCCAAAGGGTATCGCCACCGTAAGCAGGCAATTGCTTGGCGCTGAGTACCGCGCCCAGTGCCGGGGTCGGCAAAAAGGTCACGTCGGTGTGCCACACGGCGTTGTCGCGCACATCGGTAACCGCCGTGTCGAGCACCAGCACCTGCGGGGTGTCCGGCACGTTGGGGTAAATCGGGTGGATGTGCAGGTCGCCGAAGCGTGCGGCAAAGCGCGCCTGCTGTTCTGGGTTGATCGGCTGGTCACGGAGGAACAGCACCTGGTGCTGGAGCAGTGCCTGTTCGATGGCATCGCGCTCTTCTGCGCTGATATCGCGGCTGATGTCCACGCCGCTGATCTGGGCACCGAGTGCTGGGCTTAGGGGAGTGATGGTCAGGCTCATGTCGGTCTCTTCAATCGGGCGCCAGTGTGCTGGCGTGGACAATGGAATTCAGTGAATCTGCCCATGCCAGGGCACCAGCTTGCGTTGCAGGGCACGCAGGCTCATTTCCAGAGCGAAGGCGATCAGGGCGATCAGCAGGATGCCCAGCACCACCACGTCGGTGACCAGAAACTGCGCCGCCGATTGCACCATGAAGCCCAGGCCGCTGGTGGCGGCAATCAGTTCAGCGGCCACCAGGGTCGACCAGCCGACCCCCAGGCCAATGCGGATGCCGGTAAGGATGTCAGGCAATGCACTGGGCAAAATGACGTGGCGGATCAGTTGGGCCTTGGTTGCGCCCAGCGACTGCGCCGCGCGCAGCTTGGCCGGATCTACCGTGCGCACACCGGTGGCAGTGGCAATGGCGATGGGGGCGAAGATTGCCAGGTAGATCAGCAGCACTTTCGACAACTCGCCGATACCGCACCAGATGACGATCAGCGGCAGGTAGGCCAGCGGCGGGATGGGCCGGTAGAACTCGATCAGCGGGTCGAGAATGCCGCGGGCTACGCGGTTGTAGCCGATAGCGATGCCGACTGGTATTGCGGTCAGGGTCGCAGCCACCAGCGCCAGGCCGATGCGGCCCAGGCTTGCGCCCAGGTGCTGCCACAGGCTGGCATCCATGTAGCCTTGGGTCAGCAAGGCCCATGCCTTGGCCAGGATGTCACCGGGCGAGGGCAGGAACAGGGGCTCTACCCAACCGGCAGCCGTCACCAGCCACCAGACCAGTAGCAGGCTGGCCAGGGTCAGGGTGCTGATCCAGCGGGTGGACAGTGGGCGGCGTAGCGTGGCGGCTGGCCGGGTTTGGGTGTTGTGTTTGCCGGCGACCGGCAGGTCCAGGCTGCTCATGCGCGCTCCTGCAGGCTTTGGCGTTGGGAAAACACCCGCGCCAGCACATGCTCGCGGGTTTCGATGAAGGCTGGATCGGACTTGATGGCCCGGGCCGATTCACCAGCGGCATAGCGCTGGCCGAAGTTCAGCTGCAGGCGTTCCACTACGCGTCCCGGGTTGGGCGCCAGCAGTACCAGTTCGCTGGCGAGGAACACCGCTTCTTCGATGTCGTGGGTAATCAGGAACACCGGCTTGGCGGTGCGTTGCCAAACTTGCAATAGCAGCTCTTGCATCTGCTCACGGGTGAAGGCATCGAGGGCACCGAACGGTTCATCCATCAGCAGTACCCGAGGGTCAGCCGCCAGCGCCCGGGCAAGGCCCACGCGCTGCTTCTGGCCACCGGACAATTGCCAGATACGCCGTTCGCCGAAGCCATCGAGGTCGACCAGGGTGAGCATTTCGCGGGCCTTGGCCTCACGCTGGGCGCGGGGTACGCCGGCCAGTTCGAGGCCGAAGGCGACGTTGCCCAGCACGTTCTGCCATGGCAGCAGGGCATCGTCCTGGAACACCACGCCGCGTTCTGCACCGGGGCCCTGCACCGGCACACCATCGAGGGTGATGTGACCGCCACTGGGGGCGACGAAGCCGGCGATCAGGTTGAGCAGTGAGGTCTTGCCGCTGCCGGAAGGCCCCAGGGCCACCAGCAGTTGGCGTGGTCCCAGGCTCAGGTTGATGTCGGCCAGCACCGGGGTGCTGGCGCCTGGGTACTGTGCGCTGATGCGCTCCAGCTCGAGCAAGGCCATGACGGGCTCCGGATCAGTTTGGAAGGAACTTGGCGCTGACGTACGGCGAGTAGTCCGGCAGCACTGCTTCGACTTTGCCTTGCTGCTTGAGGAAGTTGGCGGTGTCCGTCAGCGCTTGGGTGGTCGGCGCGCCCAGGGCGTTGGCCTGGTCAGCGGCCAGCGGGTAGACGTTGCCCTCCAGCAGCACCGGGATGTCGCTGGCCTTGGCACCGGACAGCTTCACCAGCTTGTCTACGTTGCCCTTGTCGGCCAGCCAGGCTTTCGGGTCCTTGCGGTAGTCGGCGTAGGCATCGAGGGTGACTTTGGCAAAGGCCTTGACCACATCAGGGTGTTTCTCGGCGAAGTCCTTGCGCACGATCCAGGCATCGAAGGTAGGCGCGCCTTTCTGTGCCAGCTCACCGGAGGTGATCAGGACCTTGCCGTTTTCCTTGGCCACGCCCAGGGCCGGGTCCCACACGTAGGTCGCATCGATGTCGCCGCGCTTCCAGGCGGCAATGATGGCCGGCGGCGCCAGGTTGAGAATCTGTACCTTGGAAGGGTCGATATTCCAGCTTTTCAGTGCGGCAAGCAGGCTGTAATGCCCGGTGGACACGAACGGGACGGCGACCTTCTTGCCGATCAGGTCTTGCGGCGACTTGATGCTGTCACGGGCCACCAACGCTTCACCCGCGCCAATCTGGGTGGCGATGAGGAAGGTTTCAACCGGCAGCTTGCGGGTGGCGGCAGCGGCCAGCGGGCTGGAGCCCAGGTAGCCGATCTGCACGTCGCCGCTGGCCACGGCAGTGATCACGTCTGCGCCGTTATCAAATTTGCGCCAGTCGATGCTGGCCTTGCTGGCTTTTTCGTAGTCGCCATCGACCTGTGCCACTTTGGCCGGGTCGACAGTGGTCTGGTAGGCCACTGTCAGGTCGGCTGCCTGGGCCAACCAGCTGGTGCTGGCGAGGGTCAGGGCGGCGAACAGGCGCAGCGGAGCGTGCGGGATCATGGTTGAACCTCTCGTCAGGCAAGTCGGGTTGGATGACGAGAAGGCTAAATGATCTAAGAAAATTAAAATAAATAACTTTT
This sequence comes from Pseudomonas sp. KCJK9058, assembly GCF_046230975.1. Lineage (NCBI taxonomy): Bacteria > Pseudomonadati > Pseudomonadota > Gammaproteobacteria > Pseudomonadales > Pseudomonadaceae > Pseudomonas > Pseudomonas sp. KCJK9058. The sequence goes on along the minus strand of NZ_JBJJLR010000055.1, from coordinate 26,120 downwards.
TTGCATTAGCTTAGGAGCCAAACGCTTTAAAGCCAGGCGTTTCGAAGGCGCACAAGGGGTGAGTGCGCCATGACCCGTGGCGAAATCAGAGAGGCGTACGAGGCGTTTAGCCCCGATAGAACGATTTGGCATTAGGTTATGAGCAAACGTTTGCAAATAACCAAAAGTTATTAAATGGGTCGCAGCTACAACGAATGGCAGTAAAGGTTCCTAATATATTCCTTAAAAGTCTTACAAATTCATAAAACAGTCATTTTGGATTTATAGGATTGTCATTATCCTGTAGCGCAGGTGGCGTCTTAGACCAAAGTCGCGAAACGTTTAGAAACGATTGACTTAACAGTCACGCTTTGGGACTAAATCGCCCATCCCGGTGAGCGGGGCATCAGACCCCTCCGCCAGAGATACACAAAAATTAGAACGTAGAGGAGCAAAACATGTACAAGTCCAGCCTGGCTCTGGCCGTGGCACTGGGGGTTCTCGCCCAACAAGCAGGCGCTGCCGGTTTCGTTGAGGACAGCAAACTGTCGCTCAGCTCGCGCACCATGTACTTCAACAACGACAACCGTGAAGATCACGCAAAACCGGGTGCGGAGCGCCCGGATCAGCGTGAGTCGGGCCAGGGCTTCAAGCTCGACTACATCTCGGGCTTTACCCAAGGCACTGTAGGCTTTGGTGTTGATGCCCAAGCGCTGTGGGGTATTCACCTGGATGGTGGCGAGGGTTACCACAAGTCCGGCTTCTTCCCGGATGACGGCAAAGGTTCTGCAGCCCAGTGGGCTCGTTTCGGTGCCAATGCCAAGGCGCGCTTCTCCAAGACCGAAGCGCATTTCGGTAGCGCGCTCGCACCGAACCTGCCGATCCTGGTTTCCAACGATGGTCGTCTGCTGCCACAAACCTTCGAGGGTGGCACCATCCAGTCGAAGGAAATCGACAACCTGACCATCAACGCGGGTCAGCTGACCCACGCCATGGGCCGTGCTTCGAGCAACCGTACCGGTCTGTCTGTCGCCGGTTCCAATGCCGAGAGCAACAAGTTCCGCTACGGTGGCCTGGACTACAAGCTCACTCCAGACCTGACCCTGCAGTACTACTACTCGAACCTGGAAGACTTCTACAAGCAGCACTTCCTGGGCGCGACCCACGTGTTCAAGATCGCTGACGACCAGTCGTTCAAGACCGACCTGCGCTACTTCGACAGCAGCAGCGACGGCAAGAATGGCAACGACAGCGCTTACAACTTCAACAACAACGGTGGCTACGCCAAAAACACCGGCGAGATCGACAACAAGACCTGGTCCGCCATGTTCACCTATACCTTGGGTGGCCACGCGCTGATGCTCGGTCACCAGCAAGTGGGTGACGACGGTGGCTTCGTATGGTTGAACCAGGGCAGCCTGAGCAACGACAGCGGCACCTCGGAAGGTGCTGGCGGCTCCAGCTTCTACCTGTTCACCGACAGCATGATCAACCAGTTTGCCCGTGCTGGTGAAAACACCACCTTCGGTCAGTACTCCTATGACTTCGCGGCGCTGGGTGTGCCAGGCCTGAAGGCATCGGTTGCTTACCTGCGTGGTGACGATATCCGCAACAAGTCGGGCAGCGGTACCTACAATGAATGGGAACGCGATGCGCGCATCGACTACACCCTCCAGGAAGGTGCCCTCAAAGGCTTGGGCTTCAGCCTGCGCCAAGGCGTGTACCGTGGTGCCGGCGAGAGCAGTGCCGACCAGGATCAGGCTCGCTTCATCGTGAACTACACTTACAGCTTCCTGTAAGTCGTAGCCACAAAGAAAGCCTCGCCTAGTGCGAGGCTTTTTTGTGCCTGCTAATTAGTATGCGTTATGGTTATAAATAAATCGTTATTTATTCTTTTTATTTTTAACTGAATGCAGGCACATTGAGCCCATACGGTACAGAACCCAGCCCAGGAGCCGCAGCCCATGAGCCTCAAACTCGGCGATATCGCCCCCGATTTCGAACAGGATTCCAGCGAAGGCAAGATCCGCTTCCACGAGTGGCTGGGCAACAGCTGGGGGGTGTTGTTCTCCCACCCGGCCGACTTCACCCCGGTGTGCACCACCGAGTTGGGCCTGACCGCCAAGCTGAAGGACGAATTTGCCAAGCGCGGGGTCAAGGCCATCGCCCTGTCGGTGGACCCGGTCGACTCGCATCACAAGTGGATCGATGACATCAACGAAACACAGAATACCGTGGTCAACTTCCCGATCATTGCTGACGCTGACCGCAAGGTGTCCGACCTTTATGACCTGATCCACCCGAACGCCAGCGACACCCTGACCGTGCGCTCGCTGTTCATCATCGACCCGAATAAAAAGGTGCGCCTGACCATTACCTACCCGGCCAGTACCGGGCGCAACTTCAACGAAATTCTGCGGGTGATCGACTCGCTGCAGCTGACCGACAACCACAAGGTTGCCACACCGGGTAACTGGCAGGACGGCGACGAAGTGGTGATCGTGCCTTCGCTCAAAGACGAGGAGGAGATCAAGCAGCGCTTCCCCAAAGGTTACCGGGCGGTCAAACCCTATCTGCGCCTGACCCCTCAACCCAATCGTTAATGGATTCCTCGTTGTATTGCTCTTAGCCAAGCAGGGATTTTCGGGCCGTTTCGACGGCCCTTTTTTATGCCTGTAAAAAACTGTGGGAGCGGGCGCGCCCGCGAGGAGGGCTTTATGGGTAAAGACAATAATGGAATAAACAAATGAAAAAATATGATTTCTAGATATATGTAGCAGCTGTTAATGTCTCCTCCAACAGAACACAAGGAAGCGCAGCAATGCTGGTCGTCTCAATCGGTGGTAGCCCAAGTCTCCGTTCACGCTCCGGCGTGCTGCTCGAGCGTTCGCGCCAGTGGCTGCAGGATCGCGGCGTTGAAGTGGTGACATTCCAAGTGCGTGACTTTCCCGCCGAAGACCTGCTGCATGCCCGTTTCGACAGCCCGCATGTGCAACACTTTCAGCAGCTGGTGGCCCAGGCCGATGGCCTGATCGTCTCCACCCCGGTGTACAAGGCTTCGTTTTCCGGTGCCCTGAAAACCTTGCTTGACCTGCTGCCCGAGCGCGCCCTGGCCCACAAGATCGTGTTGCCCATCGCCACTGGCGGCAGCATCGCCCACATGCTGGCGGTGGATTACGCATTGAAGCCGGTGCTGTCGGCACTCAAGGCACAAGAGACCCTGCAAGGGATCTTTGCCGACGACAGCCAGGTGGCTTACGCAGAAGGTACAAAGCCCGCGCAGTTGGTACAGGCGCTGGAAGAACGCCTGCACGACTCGCTGGAAACCTTCCACGTCGCCCTGGCCCGTCGGCCGCGCCCCGTGGCCCCTGGCGTACTGAACGAACGTCTGATCAGCGCTCGCTGGAGCATCTGAACGGCATTACCCGCTTCACCACCTTACTCGCCCGTCAACGAGGCAAGCAGGTGCAACCCGAACCCCATTCGCACAGGAGAGCGCCATGCGCACAGTCTTCTTGCGTCGTGGTCTGGTCGCCCTGTTTGCGGCGGCTGTGTCCTTCGGCGCCATTACCCAAGCCCAGGCCGAGAGCCTGCGTATCGGTTACCAGAAATACGGCACCTTGGTGCTGCTCAAGGCCAAGGGCACGCTGGAGAAGCGCCTGGCCGAGCAGGGAGTACAGGTGCAATGGACCGAATTCCCCGGCGGCCCGCAGCTGCTTGAAGGGCTGAACGTCGGCTCCATCGATTTCGGCGTAACCGGCGAGACGCCTCCTGTGTTCGCTCAGGCCGCTGGCGCCGACCTGCTCTACGTGGCCTACGAGCCGCCAGCGCCGCACAGCGAAGCGATCCTGGTGCCCAAGGGCTCGCCGATCCAGTCGGTGAAGGACCTCAAGGGTAAAAAGGTCGTCCTCAACAAAGGCTCCAACGTGCACTACCTGCTGGTCCGCGCCCTGGAAGACGCCGGCCTCAAGTACAGCGACATCCAGCCTGTCTACCTGCCGCCAGCCGACGCCCGCGCCGCCTTCGAGCGCGGCAGCGTGGATGCCTGGGTGATCTGGGACCCTTACCAGGCCGCCGCCGAGCAGCAGCTGCAAGCGCGCACCCTGCGTGACGGCAAGGGCCTGGTCGACAACCACCAGTTCTACCTCGCCACCCGCAACTATGCGACACAGCACCCAGCGGTGATCAACACCGTGATCGAGGAAGTGCGCGCCGTGGGTGAATGGTCCCAGGCCAACCCGCAAGAGGTGACCGACCAGGTTGCCCCGCTGCTCGGCCTGCCTGCCGGCATCACCCTGACCTCTGTCAAACGCCAAGGCTACGGCGCTGCGCCGCTGACCCCGGACGTGGTGGCCGCGCAGCAGAAGATCGCCGACACGTTCCAGGCGCTGAAGCTTATTCCCAAGCCGCTGAGCATCAAGGACGTGATCTGGACACCCCCTGCCAAAGTCGCTAGCGCGCCTTGATTGACTGCCAGTGCCGGGGCGCCGCTCCGGCTAGAGCCACCCTTGAGGAGACGACTCCAATGAGCCTTAACATTTTCTGGTTCCTCCCAACCCACGGTGACGGCAAGTACCTGGGCACTTCCGAAGGCGCACGTGCGGTCGATCACGGTTACCTGCAGCAGATCGCGCAGGCCGCCGACCGCCTTGGTTTTGGTGGGGTGCTGATCCCGACCGGGCGTTCCTGCGAGGACTCCTGGCTGGTGGCCGCGTCGCTGATCCCCGTGACCCAGCGCCTGAAGTTCCTTGTAGCCCTGCGTCCGGGCATCATTTCACCGACCGTGGCAGCACGCCAGGCGGCCACCCTCGATCGCTTGTCCAATGGCCGTGCGCTATTCAACCTGGTGACCGGTGGTGATCCGGACGAGCTGGCGGGTGATGGCCTGCACCTGAACCACCAGGAGCGCTACGAAGCTTCGGTCGAGTTCACCCGTATCTGGCGCAAGGTGCTGGAAGGCGAAAACGTCGATTACGACGGTAAGCACATCCAGGTAAAGGGCGCCAAGCTGCTCTACCCGCCGATTCAGCAACCACGCCCACCGCTGTATTTCGGCGGCTCCTCCGAGGCCGCTCAGGACCTGGCGGCCGAACAGGTCGAGCTGTACCTGACCTGGGGCGAGCCACCGGCAGCCGTTGCCGAGAAGATCGCACAGGTGCGCGAAAAAGCGGCTGCTCAAGGGCGCGAAGTACGCTTCGGTATCCGCCTGCACGTGATCGTGCGGGAAACCAACGAAGAGGCTTGGGCCGCTGCCGAGCGCCTGATCTCGCACCTGGACGATGACACCATCTCCCGCGCCCAGGCCTCGCTGGCGCGTTTCGATTCGGTGGGCCAGCAACGCATGGCTGCCCTGCACGGCGGCAACCGCGACAACCTGGAGGTCAGCCCCAACCTGTGGGCAGGTGTTGGCCTGGTACGTGGCGGGGCGGGCACCGCACTGGTGGGCGATGGCCCCACCGTGGCAGCACGGGTTAAGGAATATGCTGACTTGGGTATCGATACCTTCATCTTCTCGGGTTATCCACACCTGGAAGAGTCTTACCGCGTGGCGGAGCTGCTGTTCCCGCACCTTGATGTGCAGCGCCCAGAGCAGCCGAAAACCGGTGGTTATGTAAGCCCGTTCGGCGAAATGGTGGCCAACGACATCCTGCCCAAATCTGTATCGCAGAGCTGAGGGCCTGGCCATGAGTCGTGCAACTTCTTCCAACCTGACCCAGCGCCTGGCGCCGTGGGCGCTGCCAGTGCTGCTGTTGGCCATATGGCAACTGGCGGTCAGCGCTGGCTGGCTGTCGACGCGTATCCTGCCGGCACCTAGCGCAGTGGTAAGCGCGGGTGTCGAGCTGGTGCGCAGCGGCGAAATCTGGACCCACCTGGCCATCAGCGGCTGGCGTGCAGGCCTGGGCTTTGTCATCGGCGGCAGCATCGGCCTGGTACTGGGCTTCATCACCGGCTTGTCGAATTGGGGTGAACGCCTGCTCGACAGCTCGGTACAGATGATCCGCAACGTGCCGCACCTTGCGCTCATACCGCTGGTGATTCTGTGGTTCGGTATCGACGAGTCGGCAAAGATCTTTCTGGTCGCGCTGGGCACGTTGTTCCCGATCTACCTGAACACCTACCACGGCATTCGCAACGTTGACCCAGCGTTGGTGGAAATGGCGCGCAGTTACGGCTTGTCCGGCTTCGGCCTGTTCCGCCAGGTGATCCTGCCGGGGGCGCTGCCTTCGATCCTGGTGGGCGTGCGTTTCGCCTTGGGCTTCATGTGGCTGACGCTGATTGTTGCCGAAACCATTTCGGCCAACGCTGGCATCGGTTACCTGGCAATGAATGCTCGCGAATTTCTTCAAACCGACGTGGTAGTGCTGGCCATCGTCCTGTATGCCGTACTCGGCAAGCTTGCCGACCTTGCGGCCCGGGGCCTGGAGCGCGTGTGGTTGCGCTGGCACCCGGCCTATCAAGTTGCCAGGAAGGAGGGCGCATGACCGTGCTCAAGGAACAGCCACCACGCCTGCTGCGTGGCACCCCGCTGGCCTCCAAGGGCCTGCGCAAGACTTTTGGTCAACGCGAAGTTCTGAAGGGTATCGACCTGCACATTCCGGCCGGCCAGTTCGTGGCCATTGTCGGCCGCAGCGGCTGCGGCAAGAGCACTTTGCTGCGGCTGCTGGCCGGGCTGGACCAGCCCACCGCCGGGCAACTACTGGCTGGTGCCGCGCCGCTGGAAGAGGCCCGTGAAGAAACCCGCCTGATGTTCCAGGACGCGCGGCTGCTGCCGTGGAAGAAGGTGATCGACAACGTTGGCCTTGGGCTGTCTGGTGACTGGCGACAGCGTGCGCTGGAGGCCTTGGATGCGGTTGGCCTGGCCGACCGCGCCAACGAATGGCCGGCAGCGCTCTCGGGAGGCCAGAAGCAGCGCGTGGCTTTGGCCCGAGCCTTGATTCACCAGCCCCGCCTGCTGCTGCTGGACGAGCCACTGGGGGCGCTGGATGCATTGACCCGCATCGAGATGCAGCAACTGATCGAACGCCTGTGGCGTCAGCACGGCTTCACTGTGCTGCTGGTCACTCACGACGTCAGCGAGGCGGTTGCCGTGGCTGACCGGGTGATCCTGATTGAGGACGGCGAGGTCGGGCTCGACCTCACTGTTGACCTGGCACGGCCCCGGGCGCGTGGTTCGCACCGTCTGGCCGCGCTGGAAAGCGAAGTGCTCAACCGTGTTCTGTCCACCCCGGGCACTGCGCCCGAGCCGGATCTTGTAGCCCCTCTGCCCACGCAACTGCGCTGGGCGCACTGAATCTCAAAAGCCAAAAGGAAGCAAACCATGACTATCAAAGCCATCAATGTTCGCAACCAGTTCAAAGGTACTGTGAAAGAAATCCTCGAAGGTCCGGTACTGTCGGAAATCGACGTGCAGACGGCTTCGGGTATCGTCACTTCGGTGATTACCACCCGTTCCGTGCGTGAGCTGGAGTTGCAGGTGGGCAGTGAAGTGATTGCCTTTGTGAAGTCGACTGAAGTGTCTATCGCCAAGCTGTGATGCGGCGGGTCGATATTGGGGCTGCTTTGCAGCCCTTCGCGGGTGAACCCGCTCCTACGTCGACCGCGCACCAGCAAACCTAAGGGTTAACGCGGGGAGTGTAGGAGCGGGTTCACCCGCGAAGGGCGCGCAACGCGGCCCCATGATTCAGCGGGAACGCTTGGCCAGAAACGGCGGCAGGTACAACCCTAGATACGCCTCGAATACACGCTTGCCTTCCTCGGCCATGCGCGGGGTGATCGCCTCGTGCAACTGCACCGACCGCGCATACACCCGGTCGCTCAATTCCATGGCCAAGGCAAACACGTCCACATCCAGTGGCATCACCGGCAGGTGAAAATGCTGGTCGAACAACGTGTGCATCAAGTCGCCCAGTTCCATGTCGTGCTGCCGGTCGGCCTGCACCACCTCGCTCAGGCCATGCTGCGCCAGGATCAACTGCCGCGCTGCTGCATCCTCGTTATAGATATCAAGCATGCGTTGTTCGATCAGCCGTGACAGTTCGTGCCAGGTGCTGAGCGCGCTGCTGTCGATCGGTGCGCTCAGGGCTTCGCGAAACGCCCGGTGCACATCTGCAGTAAGTGCCTCCAGCAAGGCCGGCACGCTGGCGAAAAAGTGATACACCGACGAAGGCGGAATCTGCGCCCGCTCGGCCACGCTGTAGATAGACAGTGCTGCCACCCCTTGCTCGGCCAACAGCTCACGCGCAGCCGCCAGGATCGCCTCGATCCTGGCCTGGCTGCTGGCGCGCGGTTTGCGCGGGGGGGGGGTGCGGTTCATCAGCTGCTGATTGCCAGGATGCTGGCCTGGTAGGCGCCGACGAACAGGTCGAAATCACCGACTTCGTCTCGCTCCAGCTCGGACTGCCTGGTGAGCGACTCGCGGGCCAGCGTCTCGAATGCTTGCTGCTTTTCGTTGCTCAGCGGTTGCTCGCGGAAAGTCTCGGCGTGCACACGGCTCTGGCGCAGCGAGAACTGGACGAAACTCTCGTCATGCTCGGTCATGCGTGCCAGCACCTGGGCCGACGGGGTCAGCGAGGTGTCGTCGACCTTGGCCTGCTGCGCATCCAGGGCCTTGGCGTGCTCATCAGAACCTTGCGCCTGGTCGAGCAGATTGGCCAATTGGCGGATACGCTCGATCAGCTCGCTGGCCCAGTCTTTCAGGCTGATCGGCTGGCCATTGCGGTGCAACTCCAGGCCCGGACGACGACCTTCCTTGACCACGGTCAGGAAGTTGCTGGTGCACTGGCCGCACTCACCGTTGTCCAGTTGCGGGCTGTCTTCCAAGGCGCAGAACAGCAGGAATGCGTCGAGGAAGCGCGCCTCGGTCAGGTCGATACCGACCGGCAGGAACGGGTTGATGTCCAGGCAACGCACTTCCACATACTGCACGCCCCGCGAGGTCAGGGCCTGGATCGGCCGCTCGCCGGTGTAGGTGACGCGCTTGGGGCGGATGTTCGAGTAGTACTCGTTTTCGATCTGCAGAATGTTGGTGTTCAGCTGAACCCACTCGCCATCCACATGCGTGCCGATTTCAACGTAAGGCGGGTAGGGCGTGCCAACGGCCTTGCGCAGGCTGTCGGTGTAGCTGGCCAGGTTGTTGTAGCAGGGCGTCAGGCCGGCCTGGGCGTTGCTCTGGTAACCCAGGTCGCTCATGCGCAGGCTGGTGGCATAAGGCAGGAACAGGGTTTCGGCATCCAGCTCTTCGAGCTGGTGCGGGCGGCCACGCAGGAAGCCTTTGTCCAGGGCCGGCGAGGCGCCGAACAGGTACATCAGCAGCCAGCTGTAGCGGCGGAAGTTACGAATCAGCGCGATGTAGGCCGACGACTGGTAGTCGCGGTCATTTTCCGTACTGCCTTCGGCTTCGCGCAGCAGTGGCCAAAGCGCTTCGGGCAGCGAGAAGTTGTAATGAATACCGGCGATGCACTGCATGGTGCGGCCGTAACGCAGGGCCAGGCCCTTGCGGTAGACGTGTTTGAGCTTGCCGATGTTCGAGCTGCCGTACTCGGCGATCGGGATATCCTCCTCGGCCGGCAGCGTGCACGGCATCGACGGGCTCCACAGGTATTCGTCGCCCAGCTTGCTGTAGACGAAACGGTGGGTCTCTTCGAGGCTTTCGAGCACCTTGGCCGGATCGGCCAGGGCCGGGGTGATGAACTCCAGCAGCGACTCGGAATAATCGGTGGTGATCTGCTCGTTGGTCAGCGCCGATCCCAGTGCTTCCGGATGCGGGGTCTGGGCCAGGCGACCTTCATCGGTCACGCGCAGGCATTCGCGCTCAATACCGTGCAGGCACTGCTTGAGCAGGGGGAGATTGGCGCCGAGCAGGCTCAGGCGGCGGTTGAGGAGTTCGCTCAAGATGTATTCCTTCACGCGTCAGTCGCCCCAATATGGGGGTAGAGATAACGGTCTACAAGGGTAGGAAGAAAGGAACTGGCGTTGTCGCCTGGTTTACGCGGTTCCAGCAGTGCCAGCGCACTGCTGAAAATACCGCAGATACTGCTTGGTGAGCTAGAGAACCGCGAAGGTTCCTTGCGCTTTGGCCACCAGCTTGTCGCCCTGAACTACGTCGGCGTCGACCACCAGGGTGCGCCGCCCGGCGTGCAGCACGCGGGCGGTGCACAGCACTTCGCCGTCGCTGACGGCACGCATGTAGTTGATCTTGCACTCGATGGTGACGCTTTGCTGGTCAAAGCCATGGCTGGCCGAGCAGGCCAGGCCCATGGCGATATCCACCAGGCTGAAGATCGCCCCGCCGTGCAGCTTCTGGCCACGGTTGCGCAACTGGGGCTCCAGCGCCAGGGCTACCTCGGCAACACCTGTTTCCAGGTGTTGCAGGCGGCAGCCCAGCAGTTGGCTGAAGGCGCTTTCGACGTATTCGCGTGGTACGTCCATTACTTCTTCTTCAATTGCTTGGCGTTGGCGAACAGCGAGGCCATGGCATTGTTGGCCGGCGCAGCCGTGGCGGTTTCACGCTGGCGCGGTGCCTGCTGCTGGCGGCTGCCACCATTGCCGCGGTTACCACCGCGGTTGCCTTCGACCTTCTCGCCCGGGGTGTCGCTCATGCGCATGGACAGGCCGACGCGTTTGCGCGGGATGTCCACTTCCATGACCTTGACCTTGACCACATCGCCAGCCTTGACCGCTTCACGCGGGTCTTTGACGAACTTCTCCGACAGCGCCGAGATATGCACCAGGCCATCCTGGTGCACGCCGATGTCGACGAAGGCACCGAAGTTGGTAACGTTGGTCACCACGCCTTCGAGGATCATGCCCGGTTCCAGGTCCTTGAGGTCTTCGACGCCGTCCTGGAAGGTGGCGGTCTTGAACTCCGGACGCGGGTCGCGGCCGGGCTTGTCCAGCTCTTGCAGGATGTCGGTGACAGTTGGCAGGCCGAAGGTTTCGTCGGTGAACTTTTTCGGGTCCAGGCGCTTGAGGAAGCTGCTGTCACCAATCAGCGAGCGGATGTCGCGGTCGGTATCGGCAGCAATGCGCTGCACCAGCGGGTAAGCCTCAGGGTGCACCGCAGAGGCGTCCAGCGGGTTGTCGCCGTTCATCACACGCAGGAAGCCGGCGGCCTGCTCGAAGGTTTTCTCACCCAGGCGGCTAACCTTTTTCAGCGCTGCACGGGTGGCAAACGGACCATTGGCATCGCGGTGGGCGACGATGTTCTGTGCCAGCGTGGCATTGAGGCCGGAGATGCGCGTCAGCAGCGCCACCGAAGCGGTGTTCACGTCCACGCCCACGGCGTTCACACAGTCCTCGACCACCGCGTCCAGGCCACGTGCCAGTTTCAGCTGGGACACGTCGTGCTGGTACTGGCCGACACCGATGGATTTCGGATCGATCTTCACCAGTTCGGCCAGCGGATCCTGCAGGCGACGGGCGATCGACACGGCGCCGCGGATCGACACGTCCAGGTCCGGGAACTCGCGGGCGGCCAGTTCCGATGCCGAGTACACCGAAGCACCGGCTTCGGAGACCATGATCTTGGTGATTTTCAGGGCTGGATATTTCTTGACCAGCTCGGCCACCAGCTTGTCGCTTTCGCGGCTGGCGGTACCGTTGCCGATGGCGATCAGCTCCACCGAGTGTTTGGCGCACAGTGCGGCCATGATGGAAATGGTGCGGTCCCAGTCGTTCTTCGGCGCGTGCGGGTAGACCGTGGTGTGGTCCAGCAGTTTGCCGGTTGCGTCGACCACGGCGATCTTGCAGCCCGTGCGCAGGCCTGGGTCGAAGCCCAGGGTGGCGCGCGGACCGGCCGGGGCGGCCAGCAGCAGATCGTGCAGGTTGTGGGCGAACACGTTGATCGCCTCGCCTTCGGCATTGTCACGCAGCTCGCCGAACAGGTCGGTCTCCAGGTGGGTGTACAGCTTGACCTTCCAGGTCCAGCGCACCACTTCTCCCAGCCACTTGTCGGCGGGTCGGCTGCGGTTTTCGATGCCGACGTGGTTGCCGATCATCAGTTCGCATGGGTGCAGGGTGCCGGGCAGTTCTTCGCCGACCTTCAGCGAGACGCTCAACACGCCTTCGTTGCGCCCGCGGAAGATCGCCAGGGCACGGTGCGATGGCGCAGTACGCAGCAGCTCGTCATGAGCGAAGTAGTCGCGGAACTTGGCGCCTTCCTCTTCCTTGCCAGCCACGACGCGGGCGCTGAGCACGGCTTCCTGCTTGAGATAGCTGCGCAGCTTGTCGAGCAGGGCGGCGTCTTCGGCAAAGCGCTCCATCAGGATGTATTTGGCGCCTTCCAGCGCGGCCTTGACGTCGGCCACGCCCTTTTCGACGTTGACGAAGCGTGCGGCTTCGCTTTCCGGGGCCAGGGTCGGGTCGTTGAACAGGCCATCGGCCAGTTCGCCGAGGCCGGCTTCCAGGGCGATCTGGCCCTTGGTGCGGCGTTTCTGCTTGTAGGGCAGGTAAAGGTCTTCGAGGCGGGTCTTGGTGTCGGCCAGCTTGATCTCGCGGGCCAGTTCCGGGGTCAGCTTGCCCTGTTCCTCGATGCTGGAAAGGATGCTGGCGCGGCGCTCGTCGAGTTCGCGCAGGTAGCGCAGGCGCTCTTCCAGGTGGCGCAACTGAGTGTCGTCAAGGCTACCGGTCACTTCCTTGCGGTAGCGTGCGATGAAGGGCACGGTCGAGCCTTCGTCCAACAGGCTCACGGCCGCCTCGACCTGCTGCGGGCGTACGCCCAGTTCCTCGGCGATACGGCTGTTGATGCTGTCCATGTAAACCACCTGACATTTGTGAATACGGGGGTCGCCTGTGGGCTTTTTGCCCGGCGGCGCTGGATGAAAGCCGCGCATTATACCCATCGCAAACGGCTTGCGGTGATGGCGCCCGGCCAGCCGGAACTGGCGCCGGGGGAAAAATCTGCTAACAATGCTCACGCAACGTGCAGCAATGGCTACGCCATAATGCGCGGCGATATCAGAGGAGTTATTCATGACCGGCACGCCAAACACCGCTGAAGGTGACAAGATTCTCATCGTCGACGACGATCCGGGGCTTAGCAGCCTGCTGGAACGTTTCTTCACCAGCAAGGGCTACCGTGCCCGTGCAGTGCCCAACACCGAGCAGATGGATCGCCTGCTGCAGCGCGAGGTGTTCAACCTGGTGGTGCTCGACCTGATGCTGCCAGGCGAGGATGGTCTGTCCGCCTGCAAGCGCCTGCGCCAGCAGAACAACCAGATCCCGATCATCATGCTGACCGCCAAGGGCGACGAGCTCAGCCGCATCAAGGGCCTGGAGCTGGGCGCCGACGACTACCTGGGCAAACCGTTCAACCCGGACGAACTGATGGCCCGGGTCAAGGCGGTGTTGCGTCGCCAGGCGCCGAGCGTGCCGGGAGCGCCGGGCAGCGAAGACGAGTCGGTCACCTTCGGCGACTATGAACTGTCGCTGGCCACCCGCGAGCTCAAGCGCGGCAACGAAGTGCACATGCTCACCACCGGCGAGTTCGCCGTGCTCAAGGCCCTGGTGATGCACGCCCGTGAGCCGTTGACCCGCGACAAGCTGATGAACCTGGCGCGCGGCCGCGAATGGGATGCGCTGGAGCGCTCCATCGATGTGCAGATCTCACGCCTGCGTCGCATGATCGAGCCGGACCCGTCCAAGCCGCGTTACATCCAGACCGTCTGGGGCGTCGGCTACGTGTTCGTACCGGACGGAAACGCCGGAAAATGATGCCTGAACGTCGATGAAAACACCGCTCTGGTTTCCGCAAAGTTTCTTCGCCCGCACCCTGTGGCTGGTGTTGATCGTCGTTCTGTTCTCCAAGGCGCTGACCCTGGTCTACCTGCTGATGAACGAGGACGTGCTGGTCGACCGTCAGTACAGCCATGGTGTAGCGCTGACCTTGCGCGCCTATTGGGCCGCCGACGAAGAAAACCGCGACAAGATCGCCGAGGCGGCAGGCCTTATCCGGGTGACCGGCTCGGGTGTGCCCGAAGGCGAGCAGCATTGGCCCTACAGTGAAATCTACCAACGGCAGATGCAGGCCGAGCTGGGTGACGACACCGAAGTGCGGCTGCGCATTCATGCACCGCCCGCGTTGTGGGTCAATGCGCCAAGCCTGGGGCCGGGTTGGCTGAAAGTGCCGCTGTACCCGCACCCATTGCGTGGGCAGAAGATCTGGAACGTGCTGGGCTGGTTCCTGGCCATTGGCTTGTTGTCCACAGCATCGGCGTGGATTTTTGTGCGTCAGCTCAACCAGCCGCTCAAACGCTTGGTGTTCGCCGCCCGCCAGCTTGGCCAGGGGCGCAGTGTGCGCCTGCCGATCAGCGATACCCCCAGCGAGATGACCGAGGTGTACAAGGCGTTCAACCAGATGGCCGAGGATGTCGAGCAGGCCGGGCGCGAGCGCGAGTTGATGCTGGCCGGGGTTTCCCACGACTTGCGCACGCCACTGACGCGCCTGCGTCTGTCGCTGTCCTTGCTGAACAGCGACAACGAGCTGAGCGATGACATGGTTCGCGATATCGAGGACATGGACGCGATTCTCGATCAGTTCCTGGCCTTCATCCGCGATGGCCGTGACGAGCCGGTGGAAGAGGTCGACCTTGCTGACTTGGTGCGTGAGGTGGTGGCTCCGTACAACCAGCCGGAAGAGCGTGTGCGCCTGTGCCTGGAGCCGATTCCACCGTTCCCGCTGCGCCGGGTTTCGCTCAAGCGCATGCTGGGCAACCTGATCGGCAACGCCCTGCACCATGCTGGCAAGGGGGTTGAGGTGGCTGCCTATGTGTCAGGTGATGAGAGTGCGCCGTATGTGGTGCTCAGTGTGCTGGACCGGGGCACCGGTATTGACGAGTCGGAGCTGGAAACCATTTTCAACCCGTTCATTCGCGGTGACCGGGCGCGGGGCGGCAAGGGCACCGGGTTGGGGTTGGCGATCGTGAAGCGGATTGCTGCGCAACATGGCGGGAACGTGGAGTTGCGTAACCGGTCTGGCGGCGGGATCGAGGCGCGGGTCAGGTTGCCGCTGGGGCTGCTGCTGCCGCGTAATGCTGTGTGAGGCTCACTGGCCTCTTCGCGTTTAAAACCGCTCCTACAGGGACTCTGCAATACCTGTGGCAGCGGCTTAGCCGCGAAGAGGCGGGCACAGGCTTGAATCAGCCTTTGCCCTTGGTCCGGGTCTGATTGGGCCCGCCATTCTTCTCCAGGTGCTCGATGATCATCCCGGCGACGTTCTTGCCGGTGGTGACTTCAATGCCCTCCAGCCCTGGCGACGAGTTTACCTCCATCACCAACGGCCCGTGGTTGGAACGCAGGATATCCACACCCGCCACGCTCAACCCCATCACCTTGGCCGCCCGGATGGCGGTGATGCGCTCTTCTGGGGTGATTTTTATCAGGCTGGCGACGCCACCCCGATGCAGGTTGGAGCGGAACTCGCCCGGTTTGGCCTGACGCTTCATCGAGGCAATTACTTTGTCGCCTACCACGAAGCATCGGATATCTGCGCCACCGGCCTCCTTGATGTATTCCTGAACCATGATGTTTTGCTTGAGGCCCATGAACGCTTCGATTACCGACTCGGCCGCTTGGGGGGTTTCGCACAGCACCACGCCAATGCCCTGGGTGCCTTCCAGTACCTTGATCACCAGCGGGGCACCGTTGACCATCTGGATCAAGTCGGGGATGTCATCCGGCGAGTGGGCGAAACCGGTGATCGGCAAGCCGATGCCGCGCCGCGACAACAGCTGCAACGAGCGCAGCTTGTCGCGCGAGCGGGCAATGGCTACCGACTCGTTGAGCGGGTAGACGCCCATCATTTCGAACTGGCGCAGCACCGCGCAGCCATAGAACGTAACCGAAGCACCTATGCGCGGGATCACGGCATCGAAGCCTTCCAGCGGCTTGCCGCGGTAGTGGATCTGCGGCTTGTGGCTGGCAATGTTCATGTATGCCCGCAGGGTATCGATCACCACCATTTCGTGGCCACGCTGGGTACCGGCTTCGACCAGGCGGCGGGTGGAATACAGACGCGGATTGCGCGACAGCACAGCGATCTTCATGCAGCACCTGTGACAGGGGAAAGGGTGGCCGGGAAGGCCGGTTTGTCTTGTACGTATTTCAGGCCTGGGTTCACTACCAGCTGGCCGTGTATCAGGGCCTTGGAGCCAAGCAACAGGCGGTAGCGCATGTTCTTGCGGCAGGCCAGGGTGAACTCCACCTCCCACACACCATCACCCAGCGCCAGTGACGTGCGGATGACGTAGCGGGTCTGGGCGTGGCCGTTGGAGCTCTTGATGGTCTTCATCGTCACCAACGGTGCCTCGCAGCGGCGGTGGCGCAACTGCACCACCGAGCCCAGGTGCGCAGTGAAGCGAACCCAGGGCTGGCCGTCGCGCTCGAAGGGTTCCACTTCGGTGGCATGCAGGCTCGACGTGCTGGCACCGGTGTCGATCTTGGCGCGCAGCCCGGCCACGCCGAGGTCAGGCAGGGCGACCCACTCGCGCAGGCCGATCACAGTCAAATGGTCAAATGTCTTCACGAAGCGCACCCTGCGAATGAGGTGGAGAACTTTAAGCACGGCGGGGACTTTTTGCATCCGTATGTGAAGGTAGTACAGTTCGATGAAAGACAGAATCCGAGGTAACGGGATGGCACAAAAAGCCGAAGACGACGACAAGGTTCGCCTGGACAAATGGTTGTGGGCGGCGCGCTTCTACAAGACGCGAGCGCTGGCCAAGGCGGCGATCGAGAGTGGCAAGGTGCATTGCCGGGGCGAGCGCTGCAAGCCGGGCAAAGAGCCGCGGGTGGGCGACGAGTTCGTGCTGCGTACCGGCTTCGATGAGCGCACGGTGGTGGTGAAGGCGCTGTCGGTGGTGCGTCGTGGTGCCCCAGAGGCGCAGGCGTTGTACGAGGAAACCGAAGAAAGTGTGCGTCGCCGTGAACAGGCGGCTGAGATGCGTAAGGCCGGGGCCATGGGCGTGACCACCGATGGCCGGCCGACCAAGAAGCAGCGGCGGCAGATTCACCAGCTGCATGGAAGTTACGATTGAATGGGGCTGCTGCGCAGCCCCAGAAATCTAGCGCAACACCGCCATTCGTCCGACCAGCGGTAACGTGGACAGCAGCTTGAACAACGGCGCTGTCCAGCGCATCAACGCCTCGCTGCCTTTGGCCGCCAGGGGCGTGTAGTAGCTCCAGCCCAACGCCAGTACGGCCATCAGCAAGCCGCCGATGTAGTCGTCCTGCCCCCAGTGGGCACCGGCCACCAGGCGCGGCAGCATGAACAGCGCTGCGAGCCCCCAGACCACCAGGTATTGCACAAGGCGGCGGCTGAACACGCTCATGAACAGCGCCCAGATCAGCAGCACCGAGGCGTGATCACCCGGGAAACTTTTGCTGGAACGGTCCTTGAGTTCCCAGGCCGCCTCCAGGTTCGGGTAATAGTCACTCAGGTGCACGACGTCGTCGAAGATCATCGATGGGCTCTTGTGTTGCCACCCGGCTGCATCCACCCACTTGGAAAACAGCGCGCGAATCACCACTAAGAGGAGTAGCGTGACCAGAAAGCCGAAAAATGCCTGGCGAACCTGAGCGGCCTTGAACACCCAGTCACCACGAATGAGCACAGCGAGCAGGATCAGGCCGACGACGATGTCGAACGGGCGTAGGCTGCCGATGGTCCAGATGTAGCGCCAGGTGGTGCTATCGGCCAGCGGCGCGTTCAGGCTGCGGAACAGCCACTCGTCGAAAGTCAGGCACAGGATCTGGCCAAAAGGCCATAACCAGAAACACAGTAGAGCGATGGGAAGCAGCGTACAGGCTGCCAATGGCCCCCAGGACCACCTTGCTTGGAACAGTGGTCGATTGTCCATAAAATACCTCTATTGCAAACAGGAATCGGAGCGCCTTGTGAGCGCTCTGTCACGGGTTCTCGCCGATTCTCGACAACCCTTGTAACCATTTTGTCATCATTTTTTAGATAGCCGAAACCTATGAGCGATTTGCCTGATACAGATTTCACCCAACGTTTCCTCTTCGACGAGCGCGATGTGCGCGGCGAGTGGGTGTCTCTCGATGACAGCTACGCCGCAGTGTTGGCGCGTCATGAGTACCCCCAGCCGGTCAAGGTGCTGCTCGGTGAGTTGATGGCCGCCACCGCCTTGCTGGTGGGTGCGATGAAGTTCGATGGCTTGCTGATTCTGCAGGCGCGTTCGGCTGGGCCGATTCCGCTGCTGATGGTGGAATGCTCCAGCGACCGCGAGATCCGCGGCATGGCCCGCTACGAAGCGGACCAGATTTCGGCTGATGCCACCCTGTCGCAGCTGATGCCTGACGGCCACCTGACCCTGACCATCGACCCGGTCAAGGGCCAGCGCTATCAGGGGACCGTCGACCTCGATGGCGCCAACCTGTCGGAATGTTTCACCAGCTACTTCGTCCAGTCGCAGCAGCTTAATACCCGTTTCTGGCTCAATGCCGCAGGCGGCAAGGCCCGTGGGCTGTTGCTGCAGCAACTGCCGCGTGATCGCCAGCCGGATGATGAAGAGCGCGAAGACAGCTGGCAGCACGTGGTGGCCCTGGCCAAGACGCTCAAGCCTGAAGAGTGGACAGAGGGCAACGAAACCCTGCTGCACCGCCTGTACCACGAAGACGCCGTGCGCCTGTTCGATATCCAGCCACTGCGCTTCAATTGCAGCTGTTCGCGGGAACGCTCCGGCAATGCGCTGGTCAGTCTGGGCGAACACGACGCCAAGGCGCTGGTGGACGAATGTGGCGGGACGGTAGAGATCGATTGCCAGTTCTGCAACGAGCGCTACTTCTTCGATGCCAGCGATGTGGCGCAACTGTTTGCGGGTGGCGGTACTGACGTGGCCTCAGAAACTCGTCACTGAAACGTTAAATCACAGGATAATCTCCTGTCGAATTGCGCAAAAGCGCAGTTCTGACAGGAGGGGCCTACTTTTTTTGGGCGTTTCTGGCATAATCCGGCCACTTTTTTCGCTGTAGTAGTTTTTTCAAGACAACTACAAAACGTTTGGAGCACTCGGCCTCGGGCCGGATGGGGTATCTCATGACGCAAGCCAACAACACCGTGTACACCGACCTGAGCGTCGATGAGCTGGTAAAAGAAGCGCTGCAACGCGGTGAAGGCGTACTAGCCGATACTGGCGCACTGGTCGTGGAGACTGGTCACCGTACTGGCCGCTCGCCGGCTGACCGTTTCATCGTCGAAGAACCTTCCACCCAGGACGCCATTTCCTGGGGCCCGATCAACCGCAAGTTCCCGGCTGACAAGTTCGATGCCCTGTGGGCTCGCGTCGAGGCATTCAACAACGCCCAGGATCACTTCGTTTCCTATGTTCACGTAGGGGCCGCAGCCGAGCACTACCTGCCGGTGAAGATGACCACCCAGACTGCCTGGCAGAACCTGTTCGGTCGTTGCCTGTTCATCAACCCGGAGCAGTTCAACCCGGCTGGCCGCGACCAGTGGCAGATCCTCAACGTCGCCAACTTCGTGTGCGAGCCTGAGCGTGACGGCACCAACTCCGACGGTTGCGTGATCATCAACTTCGCCCAGAAGAAAGTGCTGATCGCTGGCATGCGCTACGCCGGCGAAATGAAGAAAGCCATGTTCTCGGTGCAGAACTTCCTGCTGCCGGCTGCCGACGTACTGCCAATGCACTGCGCAGCCAACATCGGCGAAGAAGGCGATGTGACCTTGTTCTTCGGCCTGTCCGGTACTGGCAAGACCACCCTTTCGGCTGACGAAAGCCGTTACCTGATCGGTGACGACGAGCACGGTTGGGGCGAAGGCGTTGTCTTCAACATGGAAGGCGGCTGCTACGCCAAGTGCATCGACTTGTCCGAAAAGAACGAGCCGGTCATCTGGAAAGCCATCAAGCACGGCGCAGTACTGGAAAACGTCGTTCTCGACGCCAACAAGCACGCCGACTACACCGACGTCAGCCTGACTCAGAACAGCCGTGCGGCCTACCCGCTGGAGCACGTTGCCAAGCGTTCGGAAGCGAACCTGGGCGGCGAGCCTAACGCAGTGATCTTCCTCACCTGCGACCTGACAGGTGTTCTGCCTCCGGTTTCGATCCTGAACAACGAGCAGGCGGCCTACCACTTCCTGTCCGGCTACACCGCGCTGGTCGGTTCCACTGAAATGGGCTCGGGCGGCGGCATCAAGTCGACCTTCTCCACCTGCTTCGGCGCACCGTTCTTCCCGCGTCCGGCTGGCGAGTACGCTGAGCTGCTGATCAAGCGTATCAATGGTTTCAACTCCAAGGTCTACCTGGTCAACACCGGTTGGACTGGTGGTGGCTACGGCGTTGGCAAGCGCTTCAGCATCCCCACCACCCGTGCCGTGATCGCTGCCATCCAGAGCGGCGCATTGGTCGGTGCCGAAACCGAGCACCTGGACATCATCAACCTGGACGTGCCGAAGGCCGTTCCGGGCGTTGAAACCGAACTGCTCAACCCGCGCACCAACTGGGCTGACAAAGCGGCCTACGACGAGGCTGCCAAAGGTCTGGCCAAGCTGTTCATCGAAAACTTCAAGAAGTTCGAAGTTTCCGACGCCATCAAAGCCGCTGGTCCGCAGCTGTAAGCCGAGCTCAGCCGCAACGAGAAAGCCGCCCCCAGGGGCGGCTTTTTTGTGGATGCGGGATTACCCGCGAAAAGGCTGGACCTGCTGGCCAATGTCCACCCGCGATTCACCGTCGCAGCCGCCATCGTATTCGCGGGTAAACCCGCTCCTACACACTGATTGGTGGTGGGCGCAGGCCGTCGTGTAGGAGCGGGTTTACCCGCGAAAGGGCCGGGCCTGCTGGCCAATTTCCACCCGTGGTTCACCGTCGCAGCCGCCATCGTATTCGCGGGTAAACCCGCTCCTACATACTGATCGGTGGTGGGCGCAGGCCGTCGTGTAGGAGCGGGCTTGCCCGCGAAAGGGCCGGACCTGCTGACCAATTTCCACCCGTGGTTCACCGTCGCAGCCGCCATCGTATTCGCGGGTAAACCCGCTCCTACATACTGATCGGTGGTGGGCGCAGGCCGTCGTGTAGGAGCGGGTTTACCCGCGAAGGGGCCCGCATAGGCAGCGAAAGTCTGGTTTTTCTGTTTCACTGTCAGCATCCATTGCGAAGACAAGAGCCAGCCAGATGACCGAAGCCCCTCAGCGCACTGCCTTCTCCCACTTCCACCCGATCCTTACCCGCCCCCAGGACAACGACCTGAACGGCCACATCGCCGGTGCAACGGTGCACGGTTTTTTTGAAACCGCGATCCAGGCGTTTCTCGTCGAGCAGGCCGAACTGGACCTGCGGCACGGTGAACTGGCCGCCTTCGTGGTCAGTTCGGCTGCGGATTTCTACGCGCTACCGGGCTTCCCGGATTTGTTGGAGGTGGGGTTGGGAGTGACGCGACTGGCGGGCAGCACGGTAGAGTACCGGCTGGCGCTGTATCGCCCGGGCGAACCGGAGGCGTGCGCAGCAGGCACGGTAGTGCAGGTGTTCATCGAGCGCGACAGTGGCCGGCCTGTGGCGTTGCCAGAGGCGCTGCAGGTGATTCTGTCCGGCCTCGTGCTGGAGCGGCAGGCATAAAAAAGCCCCGCTGGCAGGGGCGGGGCTTTTGTTGCCGGGGGCAGGGCCCTCAGGCGTTAGTCGCGCCAGTGGCGCTTGTGCTTGCGGTGGCCATAGTGGTGACCACGGTCCCAGTGACGACGGTCGTCGTCGTAGCCGCGACGGTAGCGGCGATTTTCGTGGCGCTCGTCTTCGTCGGCCTTGTTGCCCATGTAGTTACCCAGCGCACCACCGGCGCCACCGCCGGCTGCTGCGCCAATGTAGCTACCGGTGGTGCCACCCACCGAGCGACCCACCACGTTACCGCCGGCAGCACCCAGCGCGCCGCCAATAGCAGCCTCACCGCGCTGGCGCTTGTCGGCACCCAATGCGCCGCCTGCCGCACCGCCCAGACCGGCACCAATGGCGCCGCCGGTGCTGCCACCGATGGAGTTGCCCACGACAGAGCCCAGTACCCCACCCAATGCGCCGCCAATGCCGGCCTCGGTGGTGCCGCCTGCCATGGCAACGCCGCTGAGCAAGCTGAAAGACAACAACAGAATCGAGGAGTACTTCTTCATCAAGAGAGCCTCATAGGGATGACGAGGCGAATTTGAGGCTAAGAGACTTGGCTGGCAACGGAAATCCGACGAGTAACACGAGTTGTACACAATTCTCTAACTTGCTGTATTTACTATGAAACTTTATCGTTTTTAGGCTGTCTGAGACCTTTATGACAAAGCCCTGAGCCGCCACGGAACAGGGCTTTTTTCATTTTTACAGGATACGCCCGTCCTCGCGCGCACGCTCCAGCTTGATGGCAATGAACTTCGATGTTGGCGTATGGCTACCAACACCAATGCTCTCCAGTGGCACCAGCGGGTTCACCTCCGGGTAATACGCCGCCGCCTGCCCGGCAGGTATGTCGAAGGCCAGCAGGGTAAAGCCTTGCACCCGGCGCACATGTTCATCCCCCCACAGCGAAACGATGTCGACCTTCTGCCCCGGCTGGAAGCCCAGGCGGATGATGTCGGCTTCGTTGGCGAACAGCACCTCGCGTTGGCCGCGCACACCGCGGTAGCGGTCGTCCAGGCCGTAGATAGTGGTGTTGTACTGATCGTGCGAGCGCATCGATTGCATGATCAAGTCTGGCAACTGGCCGCTGGCCCGTACGCGTTCGTCAAGCAGCGTGTCGGGCAGCAGGTTGGCCTTGAAGTTGGCGCGGCCGGTGCTGGTCGCCCATTCGCGGCTGGCCGCGCTGTTGCCCAGATAGAAGCCACCCGGATTACGTAGGCGCTGGTTAAAGCCGCTGAAACCGGCAATGGTATCGCCGATCAGATCGCGAATGCGGTCGTAGTCGGCCACCAGCCAGTGCCAGTCCACCGGTTGCTTGCCCAGCGTGGCGGCGGCGATGCCAGCGATCACTGCAGGTTCCGAGCGCATTTGCGTCGACAGCGGCTTCAGCTGGCCGTTGGAGGCGTGGACCATGCTGAACGAGTCTTCCACCGTGACTGCCTGCGGCCCGTCGGCCTGCAGGTCGATGTCGGTGCGGCCCAGGCACGGCAGGATCAGTGCCTGCTTGCCATGGACCAGGTGGCTACGGTTGAGCTTGGTGCTGATGTGCACGGTCAGCTCGCAGTTGCGCAGCGCCTGGGCGGTACGCTCAGTGTCGGGTGTGGCTTGGGCGAAGTTGCCGCCCAAGCCGATGAAAACCTTGGCCCGGCCATCGAGCATCGCGTGAATGGCTTCGACGGTGTTATGGCCATTGCGCCGCGGCACGGGGAAGCCAAAGCGCTTTTCGATGGCATCCAGCAGCGCCTCTGGCGGGCGCTCGTTGATGCCCATGGTGCGGTCACCCTGCACGTTGCTGTGGCCACGCACCGGGCACAGGCCGGCGCCGGGCACGCCGATGTTGCCACGCAGCATCTGCAGGTTGACGATTTCCTGAATGGTCGGCACCGAATGACGGTGTTGGGTGATGCCCATCGCCCAGCACATGATCACCCGCTTGCCACGGCAGTACATGCGCGCGGCCAGTTCGATATCGGCCAGGGGCAGGCCGGACTGTGCCTGGATGTGCGACCACGGCGTGGCGTCCACCACGGCCAGGTACTCATCGACGCCATGGCCATGTTCGGCGATGAAGGCGTGGTCGAACACGGCCGGTTCGCCGTTGGCCTGGGCTTCGCGTTCCCATTGCAGGGCGAACTTGGCCATGCCACGCAGCATCGCCATGTCGCCACCCAGGGCCGGGCGGAAGAAGGCGGTGTTGGTCGGACGGTCACTGTTGGTCAGCATTTCCAGTGGGTTCTGGGGGTGCTGGAAGCGCTCCAGACCACGCTCCTTGAGCGGGTTGATGCACACCACCTGGGCGCCACGTTTTACCGCATCGCGCAGTGGGTCGAGCATGCGCGGGTGATTGGTGCCGGGGTTCTGGCCCCAGACAAAAATAGAGTCGGCGTGCTCGAAGTCGTCGAAGGTGACGGTACCCTTGCCGACCCCGACGCTTTGCCCCAATGCCACGCCGCTGGCCTCATGGCACATGTTCGAGCAGTCAGGAAAGTTGTTGGTGCCGTAGGCGCGCACGAACAGTTGGTACAGGTACGCCGCTTCGTTGCTGGCACGTCCCGAGGTATAGAATTCGGCCTGGTCAGGGTTGGCCAGCTTGTTCAGTTCGCGGGCGATCAGGGCGAAGGCGGCATCCCAGCTGATCGGCAGGTAACGGTCGCTGGGTGCGTCGTAGACCATCGGTTCGGTCAGACGCCCTTGGTACTCCAACCAGTAGTCGCTCTGCTGCAGCAGCGAGGTGACGCTGTAACGGGCGAAGAAGGCTGCATCGACACGGCGCTTGGTAGCTTCCCAGTTCACCGCCTTGGCGCCGTTCTCGCAGAACTTGACCATGCCGCTTTCCGGCGAATCCCCCCAGGCGCAGCCGGGGCAGTCGAAGCCGCCGTTCTGGTTGGTCTTGAGCAGGGCGCGAATGTTCTTCAGCGCGTTATCGCTGCCGACCCATGCCTTGGCCACGCTACGCAGTGCGCCCCAACCGCCGGCGGGGCCGTGGTAGGGCTTGTAGCGAGGAGGGGAGGCTGGGGCGTTGTCCGGAAGAGGTTGGTACGAGGTCACGACTGTTACGACTCCGCCGCTGGGCTGTAGACCCGCGGTGCGCTGTGCTTGGGCAAATGGATAAGGTTGAGGTTGTGCTTGCGTGCCCATTGCAGGGCAAGGCCGGTGGGCGCTGACAGGCTGACCAGGGTCTGGATGCCGGCACGCAGTACTTTCTGGATCAGCTCCAGGCTGCAGCGGCTGGTGACGATGACCAAGCCACCCTGGCTGTCGATGTGTTGCCGCAGCAGGGCACCAATCAGTTTGTCGAGGGCGTTGTGCCGGCCGATGTCTTCGCGGCCGAGCAGCAGTTCGCCTTGGCGGTCCATGAACAGTGCTGCATGTACGGCGCCGCAATGCTGGCCCAGTGGCTGGAAGGCGTCGATGCGCTCGCGCAGGCCGACCAGCCACTGGGCCGGGGGCAGGGGCGCACCCGGCAACACGGCCAGATCCGGCAGCGCCTGCTCCAGGGCCTCGACCCCACACAGCCCGCAACCACTGGTGCCGGCCAGTTGGCGGCGCTGGTTTTTCAGGTTCCAGAACGCCCGGCTGGAGATTTCCAGGTCGGCGTACATTGCCGAGCCGCTGCCGGAGAGCTTGAGGTCGTAGATTTCTGCGGTGCCTTCGACAATGCCGCTGCCGACGCTGAAACCGACCGCGAAGTCTTCCAGATCGGTAGGACTGACCAGCATCACCGCCTGGTTGAGGCCGTTATAGACAATGGCCAGGGCCACTTCCTCGGCCAGCGGGGTGCTGTCGCGTTTGGCGTCGCTGAGCTGGACGTAATCGTAGGTGTTGCTGGCGGCGGGCATGGACAAGGGCGATGAGGCCGCGCAGACCGGAGGCTTGCTGTTCATCGGGGCGCTGAATACCGGCGGCTTTCTGATAGCACAAGCCTAGGCGTGCGGGCCGGCGGCGTCTAATCGCTAGGGTCTATGCCTTGATAGACCGCGTCGATTGGTCGCGCAGGGCGGGAGTGGTAAAGCTGGCCTAGACTCTTGTGTCCAAGGTTTCGTCAACAAGGAGAGCGCAATGAGCCTGTTCAGTTTCGTGAAGGAAGCCGGCGAGAAGTTGATCGACCTGCTGACCCCTGGCAACGCCAATGCCGAGGAGCAGCTTAAGAAACACGTGGAAGCTGTCGGCCTGGGCAACCCCAACATCACGGCCACTGTAGAAGGAGACAAGATCATCCTCAAGGGTGAAGTGGCCAGCCAGGAAGAGAAGGAGAAGATCATCCTGGCGGCGGGCAACATCAGCGGCGTGGCCAGTGTCGAGGACCAGATCACCGTGACCGGGCCGGTAGTCCAGGCGGCAAGGTTCGTCACTGTGAAGTCGGGCGACACACTTTCAGCCATTGCCATGGTCGTGTATGGCAATGCCAACCAGTACAACAAGATTTTCGAGGCCAACAAGCCGATGCTCAAGCACCCGGACAAGATCTATCCGGGGCAGGTGCTGCGTATTCCTGACTGATCGCTGAAGTCTGTGCCGGCC
>NZ_JBJJLR010000054.1:0-36098 GCF_046230975.1 Pseudomonas sp. KCJK9058 | reverse complement strand
CTGAAAGCGCTGTCAACCACCATTTCAACCGCTTTCGATCATTTGATCGTAGCCCTTACAGCACCTTCCGAACCGTCTAACTCATTGAATTTCAAGGAGTATGTCGTTCCGTTGTCGCTGGAAGTGGGGCGCATTATAAGGGGATTCAAAAGCGCGTCAACCTTTAATTTCAAGAAAGTGAAATATAAGGGGAAAAGACCGTATCGGGGCTGCCAAGTGTTCGCCACGACAGTTTCAGCGCCTGTGAGACCGAGCGCCGCCCGCGCGGCGCTTCGCGGGTAAACCCGCTCCTACGTTTGTTTCGGGCCAATTATGCCTGTGGGATTTGCGCGCGAACGCCTTGGTGCCTATATCGATATCGCGTCGTACCAACAAGGCGGTCGCGCGCGCCCGGCACAGGAGAGACTGGCCCGAAACAAACGTAGGAGCGGGTTTACCCGCGAAGCGCCGCGCGGGCGGCGCTCGATCTCATAGGCGGTGAATGTCTCAACCCGGACGCGCGCGGCGCTCGATCTCACAGGCGCTGCAGGGGTTATGGCAGACACATCTCACCGCCAAAACCACCTCAAGACATACCCACCACACCTCCCCCTACAACAGCAACAACCAAACCCCAAAAACAAAGCGGGGAGGCCTGACGGCCTCCCCGCTTCATCTACTTCCCTTAAAGGCTAGGGAATGCAAACTGCGACGCTTCATGGCTGGCCCGCTGCGGCCAACGCTGGGTAATGGCCTTGCGACGGGTATAGAAGCGCACACCATCCGGGCCATAGGCATGCAGGTCACCAAACAACGAACGCTTCCAGCCACCAAAGCTGTGGTAGGCCACCGGTACCGGCAGCGGTACGTTCACACCCACCATACCCACTTCGATCTCGTCGCAGAACAGACGAGCCGCTTCACCGTCACGCGTAAAGATGCAGGTGCCGTTGCCATACTCGTGATCGTTGATCAGCTGCATGGCCTGCTCCAGGCTATTCACACGGACCACGCACAGCACCGGGCCAAAGATCTCCTCTTTATAGATGCGCATCTCAGGGGTCACCTTGTCGAACAGGGTGCCACCCACAAAGTAGCCATCTTCACTACCCGCCACTCGGAAACCACGACCATCCACCACCAGCTTGGCGCCAGCAGCAACACCGTCATCGATGTAACCCACAACCTTGTCACGCGCTGCCGCAGTCACCAGCGGGCCCATGTCCAGGCCGCACGAGGTGCCGGCACCAATCTTCAGCGCCTTGATCTGTGGCTCCAGCTTGGCAATCAGGGCATCGGCCACTTGGTCGCCTACGCACACGGCGACCGAAATGGCCATGCAACGCTCGCCACACGAACCGTAAGCCGCGCCCATCAGTGCACTGACTGCGTTGTCCAGGTCGGCATCCGGCATCAGCACCGCGTGGTTCTTCGCGCCACCCAGCGCTTGTACACGCTTGCCACGCTTGGTGCCTTCGGCATAGATGTACTCGGCGATCGGGGTCGAGCCCACGAAGCTCAGTGCTTTGACTTCCGGCGCTTCGATCAGCGCATCCACCGCTTCCTTGTCACCGTGCACGACGTTGAGGATGCCCTTCGGCAGGCCGGCTTCCAGCAGCAACTGGGCAATGTACAGGGTCGAGCTCGGGTCACGCTCGGAAGGCTTGAGGATGAATGCGTTGCCGCAGGCGATGGCCAGCGGGTACATCCACAGCGGCACCATGGCCGGGAAGTTGAATGGGGTAATACCGGCAACCACGCCCAGCGGCTGGAAGTCGGACCAGGCGTCGATATTCGGACCGACGTTGCGACTGTACTCACCCTTCAGCACTTCAGGGGCTGCACACGCGAACTCGACGTTCTCGATACCACGCTTCAGTTCACCGGCGGCGTCTTCCAGGGTCTTGCCGTGCTCTTCGCTGATCATCTGCGAAATCTTGGCTTCGTTCTGCTCCAGCAGTTGCTTGAAGCGGAACATCACCTGGGCGCGCTTGGCCGGAGGGGTGTTGCGCCAGGCCGGGAAGGCTGCCTTGGCCGAGTCGATCGCTTCCTGCACGGTTGCGCGGCTGGCCAGTTCGACCTTGCGAACGGCCTGGCCAGTGGACGGGTTGAAGACATCGGCGGTGCGCTCACCCTTGGTAACCAGTTCGCCGTGAATCAGGTGCTGAACAATGCTCATGCAAAACTCCAGATAAACAAAGGAGAGCCAGGCGCGCGCTGCGGGCATGCGCCTGGCATCAAAATCGGAAAGATCAGTCGATCAGGTTCAGGGTTTCGCCTACAGCATCGAACAGGCGGTCCAGTTCCTGCGGCTTGGTATTGAAGGTTGGGCCGAACTGCAGGGTGTCGCCACCAAAGCGTACATAGAAGCCGGCTTTCCACAGCTTCATGGCCGCTTCATATGGGCGAACGATGGCATCACCGTCACGGGCGGCGATCTGGATGGCGCCGGCCAGGCCGTAGTTACGGATATCGACGATATTCTTGGTGCCCTTCACGCCGTGCAGCAGCTTCTCGAAATGCGGCGCCAGTTCAGCCGCGGACTGCACCAGGTTTTCCTTCTGCAGCAGGTCCAGCGCGGCGAGACCGGCGGCACAGGCTACCGGGTGCGCCGAGTAGGTGTAGCCGTGTGGGAATTCCACGGCGTATTCCGGGGTCGGCTGATTCATGAAGGTCTGGTAGATCTCGCTGCTGGCAATCACTGCGCCCATCGGGATGGCGCCGTTGGTCACCTGCTTGGCGATGCACATCAGGTCCGGGGTAACGCCGAAGGCTTCCGAGCCGGTCATCGCGCCCATGCGGCCGAAGCCTGTGATCACTTCGTCGAAGATCAGCAGAATGTTGTGCTGGGTGCAGATTTCACGCAGACGCTTCAGGTAACCCTTCGGCGGCGGCAGCACACCGGCCGAACCGGCCAGCGGCTCGACGATGACTGCTGCGATGTTGGAGGCATCGTGCAGCTCGATCAGCTTGAGCATTTCGTCAGCCAGCGCGATACCGCCCTCTTCCGGCATGCCTTTGGAGAAGGCGTTCACTGGCAACACGGTGTGAGGCAGGTGGTCGACGTCCAGCAGCTGACCAAACATCTTGCGGTTACCGTTGACGCCACCCAGGCTGGTACCGGCGATGTTCACGCCATGGTAACCACGGGCACGGCCGATGATCTTGGTCTTGGTTGCCTGGCCTTTCAGGCGCCAGTAGGCACGTACCATCTTCAGTGCGGTATCGGCGCACTCGGAACCGGAGTTGGTATAGAAGACGTGATTCAGATTGCCCGGAACCAGCTCGGCGATCTTTTCCGCCAGCTGGAACGACAGCGGATGGCCGAACTGGAACGCTGGGGAGTAGTCCAGCGTACTCAGTTGGCGGGTCACCGCGTCAGCGATTTCCTTGCGAGTGTGCCCTGCGCCGCAGGTCCACAGGCCAGACAGGGCGTCGAAGATCTTGCGCCCGTGGTCATCGACCAGGTAGTTGCCTTCGGCCGCCACGATCAGGCGTGGGTCGCGCTGGAAGTTGCGGTTGGCGGTATAGGGCATCCAGTGGGCGTCCAGCTTGAGCTGGCTGGCGATACCCGTGGGGGCGGTTTCGGGCATGTTCATCGGCGGTTCCTCGGAAGACGATTAGGCAACGATGGATGTTGTTGCAGCTAAGTTGGCACGGCGATAGAGTCTGAAAAAGCCTACATTTCTAACCTTCAGGCAGGCCGAGACTAAACTGATGAGCCGAAGACCCGATCCACTCGCCCAAGTCAGCGATTTCGACATCCGCCTGCTGAAGATCTATCGCAGCGTCGTCGAGTGCGGTGGCTTCTCCGCTGCCGAAAACGTACTGGGCATTGGTCGCTCGGCCATCAGCCAGCAGATGAACGACCTCGAACAACGCCTCGGCCTGCGCCTGTGTCAGCGCGGCCGCGCCGGTTTCTCGCTGACGGAGGAAGGCCGCGAGGTCTACCATTCAGCCCTGCAACTGCTCAGCGCGCTGGAAAGCTTCCGCACCGAGGTCAACGGCCTGCACCAGCATTTGCGCGGCGAGCTGAACATTGGCCTGACCGACAACCTGGTGACCCTGCCGCACATGCGTATCACCCATGCACTGGCGGAACTCAAGGACCGCGGCCCTGATGTACGCATCCAGATCCGTATGATCGCCCCCAGCCAGGTCGAGCACGGCGTGCTCGACGGCAGCCTGCACGTTGGCGTCGTCCCACAGACCAGCCCGCTATCGGGGCTTGAGTACCAACCGTTGTATAGCGAACGCTCGCTGCTGTACTGCGCAGTCGGCCACCCGCTGTTCTACGCCGACGACCAGCAGATAGACGACGAACGCCTCAACAGCCAGGAAGCCATCACCCCCACCTTCCGCCTGCCGGCCGACATCCAGGCGCACTACCAGGCGCTGAATTGCACAGCCAGTGCTTCTGACCGCGAGGGCATGGCGTTTCTCATCCTCACCGGGCGTTATATTGGCTATCTGCCCGACCACTACGCCATGTTCTGGGTACAGCAAGGCCGTTTGCGTGCGCTCAAGCCCAAGGAGCGCTTTTATGACCTGAGCCTGAGCTGGGTTACCCGCAAAGGTCGGCGCCCCAACCTGGTGTTGGAAAGCTTCCTCGAAAGCCTGGCTGCGACACGTTGATGCCAGTCTGTGCCGCAAACGCTTGTCACTTCGGCACAGGCAGGTAATCTTGTCCCACAGCCGCAGCCACTGCCCCGTACGGAATCGTCCATGACCCTAGAAGTCCCTGCGCATCGCCTCTCCGCCTCGGGCAAGCCCGCGGGCCGTATCCGCCAGAAGAACGAACAGGCCATTATCCAGGCCGCCGAAGATGAGTTCGCCCGCCATGGTTTCAAGGGCACGAGCATGAACACTATCGCCCTCAAGGCGGGGTTGCCCAAGGCTAACCTGCATTACTACTTCACCAACAAGCTGGGCCTGTACATCGCCGTGCTCAGCAACATCATCGAGTTGTGGGACAGCACCTTCAACGCCTTGAGCGTCGATGACGACCCCGGTGAAGCCCTGAGCCAGTACATCCGCACCAAAATGGAGTTCTCCCGGCGCAACCCGCAAGCTTCGCGCATTTTCGCCATGGAAGTGATCAGCGGTGGCACCTGCCTGACCGAATACTTCAGTGCCGATTACCGCGAATGGTTCCGCGGCCGTGCTGCGGTATTCCAAGCCTGGATCGAAGCAGGCAAGATGGACCCGGTCGACCCGGTGCACCTGATCTTCCTGCTCTGGGGCAGCACCCAGCACTACGCTGACTTCGCCACCCAGATTTGCCAGGTGACTGGCCGCAGCCGCCTGACCAAGCAGGACATGGAAGACGCAAGCAACAACCTTATCCACATCATTCTGAAGGGCTGCGGCATCAAGCCGGCTGCCTGACTGTCCTTTATGCCTTCTACCCTGCTCGACCTCTGCGAATACCGCGAGGAAATCCGCAAAAGCCGCTTCATCACCCTCGCCGGGCCGATCAGCAGCGCCGCCGAAGCGATGAGTTTCATCGAACGTCACAGCGACCTGGCCGCTACCCACAACTGCTGGGCCTGGAAACTCGGCGCGCAGTACCGCAGCAGTGACGACGGCGAACCCGGCGGCACCGCAGGGCGGCCGATCCTGGCGGCCATCGAAGCGCAGGACTGCGACCAGGTGGTGGTGCTGGTGATCCGTTGGTACGGCGGCATCCAGCTGGGTACCGGCGGCCTGGCCAGGGCCTATGGCGGCGGCGCCAACAAGTGCCTGCAACAGGCGCCCAAGCGCCTACTGGTGCAGCGCAGCCATTTCAGCTGCAGTTGCAGTTTCAGCGAGCTGGCGCTGGTGAAGCTGCGTTTGGCCGAGGTTGACGGCCTGGTCCTGGACGAACAGTTCACCGCCAATGGTGTGGACCTGGTGATTGCCCTCGGTGACGCCCACCTGGCGCCATTGCAACAGCAACTGGCGGACCTGAGCCGCGGGCGTATTTTGCTCGAAGCACGCTGAACATTGCCCACAACAACTGTGGGCCTGCCTGTGGATAAGCTTGGGGCACTCTCTTGCAGGCTAGTGATTTCGAGGCCCCCAGAGCTTTGATCATATTTTGATCACTATTTGATGACAGTCGTAAACTGCTGAATGTGCGCGACTTATCCCCAGCGAACCGCCCATCCAAGCCGCGCCCCGCTTGCTCACCTTGCACACAATAACTGTGGACCAGCTTGTGGATAACCCGTGCGCCAACGGGCGAAGCGCCCGGCCCCGCAAGGCCCAGACAAAACTGACCATTTTTTAACCAGACGCAAACCAGGCACGCGTATTCGCCGTGACGTATGCTCAATTCCTTTCTCCTACACCGATAAAGGAATGTTCCTATGGCTAATTCAAGAACTGCCCTCATCATCGGCGCCTCGCGCGGGCTTGGCCTGGGTTTGGTACAACGCCTGCACGAAGACGGCTGGCACATCACTGCCACTGTCCGTAACCCGCAGCAGCCCGGCGGCCTGGCGAACGTCCCCGGCGTGCACATCGAGCAGCTGGAAATGAACGACACCGTTCAGCTCGACAGCCTGCAGCAACGCCTGCAAGGCCAGGTGTTCGACCTGATATTCGTCAACGCCGGGGTCATGGGCCCCCTGCCGCAAGACCTGGAGGCAGTACACAACAGCGACATTGGCGATCTGTTCATGACCAACGCCGTGGCGCCGATACGCGTGGCTCGCCGCCTGGTGGGTCAAATACGCGAAGGCAGTGGTGTGCTGGCCTTCATGAGCTCGATCCTGGGAAGCGTCACTATCCCCGACGGTGGCGAAATCTGCCTGTACAAGGCCAGCAAGGCGGCACTGAACTCGATGATCAACAGCTTCTTCGTTGAGCAGCAGCGCCCGGACCTGTGCGTGCTGGCCATGCACCCGGGCTGGGTGAAAACTGACATGGGTGGCGAAAACGCCGATATCGATGTGCTCACCAGCACCCGCGGGATGATCGAACAGATCAAGGCTCAGAGCGGCAAGGGCGGCCTGCGTTTCATCAACTACAAGGGCGAACCCTTGGTCTGGTGATTCACCAGGTCGCAGCCCGGCTGGGCGCATTGCCCGGCCGGCCCCTGTAGAATGGCCGCAACCGTACCTGATTGAGATGAACCACTATGTATGACTGGTTGAACGCCCTGCCCAAGGCCGAACTGCACCTGCACCTGGAAGGCTCACTGGAGCCCGAGTTGCTGTTCGCCCTGGCCGAGCGCAACAAGATCGCCTTGCCCTGGGCCGATGTGGAGACCTTGCGCGGTGCCTATGCCTTCAACAACCTGCAGGAGTTCCTCGACCTGTATTACCAGGGCGCCGACGTGCTGCGCACCGAGCAGGACTTCTACGACCTGACCTGGGCCTACCTGCAACGCTGCAAGGCCCAGAACGTGATCCACACCGAACCCTTCTTCGACCCGCAGACCCACACCGACCGCGGCATTGCTTTCGAAGTGGTGCTCAACGGCATCAGCCAGGCGCTCAAGGACGGCCGCGAGCAACTGGGCATCAGCAGCGGCCTGATCCTCAGCTTCCTGCGCCACCTCAGCGAGGATGAAGCGCACAAGACCCTCGATCAGGCCTTGCCGTTCCGCGATGCGTTCATTGCCGTAGGCCTGGACAGCTCGGAGATGGGCCACCCGCCAAGCAAGTTCCAGCGGGTGTTCGACCGCGCCCGTAGCGAAGGCTTCGTCGCCGTTGCCCATGCTGGCGAAGAAGGCCCGCCCGAGTACATCTGGGAAGCCCTCGACCTGCTGAAGATCAAACGTATCGACCATGGCGTGCGCGCCATCGAGGACGAGCGCCTGATGCAGCGCATCATCGACGAGCAGATCCCGCTCACGGTGTGCCCGCTGTCCAACACCAAGCTCTGCGTGTTCGACCACATGAGCCAGCACAACATCCTCGACATGCTCGAGCGCGGTGTGAAAGTCACGGTCAACTCGGACGACCCGGCCTACTTCGGTGGCTACGTCACGGAGAACTTCCACGCTCTGCACACCCACTTGGGCATGACCGAAGACCAGGCACGTCGCCTGGCGCAGAACAGCCTGGACGCACGGCTGGTTTGAGTAGCATGACGACGTTGCGCTCAACCGACCTGCAACGTCGCCACGCGGGCTATGCGATTGATCTGCTGGATACCCAGCGCCGAAATATGCAATGCCCGCGAGTCCTCCAACTCACGCATCCAGCCAGATTGCAGGAACAACCTGAACAAGGCCTGGCCCAGTACGCCACCCAGATGCGGGCCCTGGTCATTCCATTCGGTGCAGCGGCAGATCACGCAACCTCGTTGCTGGTGTGGCGCCAAGGCATCGATGTACACCCCGACCAAGGCCAATTGCGCCCGCCCCTCGTCACTGACCCTCAAGTGCCGTCCGCTGCCTTCCAACCAGCCAGCCACCACCATGCGATGGTACAGCTCACTGGCCAACTCCCCACCCAGGTGATCGCCACAACGGCGCGCCCGGCGCATCGACAGGGGCAGCGATGATACCGGCGCTTCGGCACGCTCTCCCCTGGCGCTTTCCAGCTGTACGCTGGCCAAGGCCTCTACCGCTGCTCCGACCTGCGGGGTAGCCAGGCAGAAGTAACGTTTGCGGCCCCTGGCTTCATGCCTGAGCAAACCGGCCGACGACAGCAGCGAAAGGTGTGCGCAGGCTGACGATGAAGTCAGGCCAGTCATTATCGCGAGCTCATTGGCCAACCGTGGTGTGCCATCGATCAATGCCCACAACATGGCACTGCGCTTGGGGTCGGCCATCAGGCTGGCAATTTGGCTGATACTGCTGGCTGCGTTCATGTCCTTGTAACTCCCTGCAAGTTCACGGTGGGGATGCGATGGCCAACCCTGCCAGGGAAGCGCCTCTCGCTGGCACTGGCCTGGCTCGCCAGTATAAGCCGCAGAAAAACGCCGGTCAGACGACCAGGTGCCGTCGTACTCATGACGAAAAACCACTGGGTATGCCTACCCATTGCAAGCAGCGAAGCGGCTTCGAAAACGCCCCGGAACCAAGTCAAACAAGGCACCGGTACGCCCACACAAACGCGCTGAAACATCTTGATGAAAACAAACTTGCAGCCATTTCAGAAGTGGCCCACAGCAACCTTCCACAAATAGCGCGAAACAAAGCGAAGGTTCTGCGGGTTTGCGGGCATTGCGCCCAAAGTAGGAAACACCGCCAGGGAAATGCGCACACTTACCGTCAGTCAGGACGCTGAAGCCGTGTCATGGCAGGCTGGCGGGCCAGCGCTACACTTGAGCGGCTCCCCTTCCTGGAGGTATGCAGCGATGAAAATTATCGTAAGTGCGTCGAGCCGAAACCCCGCCTGCCCTTGGCAAGTCCAGCTCGATCAGCATGTGGTCAGTTTCCGCAGCGAGGCTGAGGCGCGTGCCTTCGTCGCCACGCTGGAAACCCGGCTGCAGGCACCTCACCCGCTCATGCGGGAGCCTTGGCCTGCAAACGCCGGGTCAACAGCGCAACACTGACCACCAGCGCCCCGCACAGGCTGATCACGATTGCCATGGGCACCGCACTGCCATCATGCAGCAGCCCGACCAGCGCCGCAGCACCCGCAGCTACGCTGAACTGCACACAGCCCATCAGTGCCGAGGCGCTGCCGGCACGCGCGCCCTGTCCACTCATGGCGCAGGCCGAAGCATTGGGAATGATGCAACCAAGGCTGGCGATACAGATGAACAGCGGCACCAGTAGCGGCCACAGTTGCGCAGGGCGCAAAGCCGCCACGCCCAGCAGCACCAGGCCCGCAACCAGATACAGCCACACCGCACGGCCCAGCAGGAAGGCCGGCCCGCGTTTGGCCAGCAGGCGGGCGTTCACCTGCGCCACCAGAATAAAACCTGCGGCGTTGGTGCCGAACAGCCAGCCGTAGTGCTCAGCGGGCACGCCATACAGTTTGATGAACACGAAAGGTGAACCGGCTATATAGGCAAACATGCCGGCAATGGCGATACCGCCGGTCAGGGCATGGCCGAGGAAAACCCGGTCAGCCAGCAGCCGCAGGTACTGGCGCAAGGCGCCAGACAGCGGTTGCCGGGGTATATGCTCGGGCAGGCTTTCCGGCAGGCCCAGGCTTACCGCCAGCAGGCAGCCGGCACTGAACAGGCTCAGCGCAAGGAAGATCGACTGCCAGCCGGCCAGGTTCACCAGCACCCCACCCAGCATCGGTGCCAGGATCGGCGCCAAGCCCATGACCAGCATCAGTTGCGAAAACACTTTGGCTGAAGCTACCGGGTCGCACTTGTCGCTGACGATGGCCCGCGAAAGCACCATGCCGGCACAACCACCCAGTGCCTGGATGAAACGCGCCACCACCAAGGTATCGAGGTTGGGGGCGTAGGCACAGGCCAGTGATGCCAAGGTGAACAGCGTAACGCCGAACATCAGCGGTTTGCGTCGGCCAAAGCGGTCGGCAACCGGCCCATAGGCCAACTGCCCGATAGACAGGCCCAGGAAGTAGGCGGCCAACGTGGCCTGGACGTGTTTTTCATCGGTGGCGAACGCTTGCGCCATGGCCGGGAAGGCTGGCAGGTAAAAGTCGATCGCCAAGGGCCCGAACGCACTGAGTGCGCCCAGGATGAGCACCATTCGCAGGTTCATCAGGAATCCATAGCAGGCTAAGCAAGTGATTGATTCTACCTGCTGTGGACCCCGTCAATGTGAAAACATTTGCAACACTGTTACCCCGGTGGGAGCAAACAGGCCTTCAGGCGATTTCGGCCTGATACCCCTCATCGCGAATCGCAGTGAGAATCTGCTCCTGCGCCAACTCGCTCTGCACACGCACCTGTTTGCCTGCCAGATCAACTTCCACCCTGGCTGCCGCATCCTGCTCCTGCACCGCGCGGGTCACGGCTTTCACGCAATGGCCGCAGGTCATGCCTTGTACATTGAACACTTGCATGGGGGTTACCTCCTTCAGGTTTTTCACAAGTTTCAAGCTTGCCATGAGGGCAAGGTCAAGCCCTGCCTGCAACGCCCGGGGTGGAAATCCGCGTCCGCGTCGGCCAAGCTGCGCCTTTGACGATCAGGCAAGCAGGAGATTTTTCATGTTCAGGGCAGCATTGGGCGTCGTCGGGCTCTTGGGCGCGCTGGCTGTGGTGCCACCGGCATTCGCCGAGGGCAACTCGGCCTACAGCGTACTGATCATTTCCCGGGAGCGCCTGGAAGTGGCCACCAGTTGCGAAATCGGCGTGTACCTCAACGACCAGCTTTCCGGGCGCGTTTTCCAGGAGCAGTCCACCTCGTTCAACCTGCCGCCTGGCCCGGTGGATGTGCGCCTGCGCCTGCTGCCTGGGCAAATGCCGGGTTGCGCCGCAGGTATAGAGGACCAGCGCAGCACGCGTTTGAATCTGCAGGCGGGCCAGATCAACAAATACCGCATCGCCATGGGGCAATATGGGCTGGAGTTGAAACGAGCCGACCTGGGCTATTGACCTTGCCTGCGTGGCAAGGTTGATGCTGGAGGCCTGTCCAAGGAGGAGAGCCATGCCCGCATCCACCACATACGACCTGCCGATCTCCGGCATGACCTGCGCCAGCTGTGCTGGCCGGGTCGAGCGCGCCCTGCGCAAGGTCACCGGCGCTGAACAGGTCAGCGTAAACCTCACCACTGAAAAAGCCCGGGTTGTAGCCCCGCCTGCCAGCCTGCCAGCCTTGGTCGAAGCCGTGCGCGAGGCCGGTTACGGGGTACCAACCCGCACCCTCGAACTGCAGATAGGCGGCATGACCTGCGCCAGTTGTGTCGGCCGAGTAGAGCGCGCCCTGGGCAAATTGGCCGGGGTCGAGCGGGTCAGCGTCAACTTGGCCAGCGAACGCGCGCACCTCGAAGTGCTTGCGGCCCTTGATGACAACCTGCTGATCGACGCTGTGCAAAAGGCAGGCTACAGCGCCAGCCTGCCGCAATCGACCAAGGACGACCAAAGCGCTGTCCAGCGCCGCCTGCGCAACGAGCGCCTGGCAGTCGGCGCAGCCTTGCTGTTGGCCCTGCCGCTGGTATTACCCATGCTGGTACAACCGTTCGGCTTGCACTGGATGCTACCCGCCTGGGCGCAGTTCCTGCTGGCCACACCCGTGCAGTTCATTCTCGGTGCCCGCTTCTACATTGCAGCCTGGAAGGCCGTGCGCGCCGGCGCCGGCAACATGGACCTGCTGGTGGCCCTGGGCACCAGCGCTGGTTATGGCCTGAGCCTGTACGAATGGGCACAGGCTCCCGCCGGTATGGCCACGCACCTGTACTTCGAAGCCTCAGCCGTGGTGATTGCCCTGGTATTGCTGGGCAAGTACCTGGAAAGCCGCGCCAAACGCCAGACCGCCAGTGCCATCCGAGCCCTCGAAGCCCTGCGCCCGGAACGCGCCCTGCGCGTGGTCGACGGCGTGGAAGAGGACGTGGCCATCGCCCAGTTGCGCGTGGGCGACCTGGTACTGGTCAAGCCCGGCGAACGCTTCCCGGTCGACGGCGTGGTCGAAGACGGCAGCAGCAATGCCGATGAGGCCCTGATCAGCGGCGAGAGCCTGCCAGTGCCCAAGCAACCCGGCGACAGCGTCACCGGTGGCGCCATCAATGGCGAAGGCCGGCTGCTGGTGCGTACCCAGGCGCTGGGCACCGAGACCGTGCTGGCGCGCATCATCCGCCTGGTGGAAGACGCCCAAGCCGCCAAAGCGCCGATCCAGAAGCTGGTCGACCGTGTCAGCCAGGTGTTCGTCCCGGCCGTGCTGGTACTGGCCCTGATCACCCTGATCGGCTGGTGGTTGGCTGGGGCGCCGCTGGAAACCGCGCTGATCAACGCCGTCGCCGTGCTGGTCATCGCCTGCCCCTGCGCCCTCGGCCTGGCCACGCCCGCCGCGATCATGGCCGGCACCGGGGTCGCCGCCCGCCACGGCATCCTGATCAAGGATGCCGAAGCTCTGGAGCGTGCCCATGCGGTCAACCGCGTAGTGTTCGACAAAACCGGTACCCTCACCTCCGGCAGCCCGCGGGTGGTTCACAGTCAGGCGCTGGACGGCAACAGTGCCGACCTTCACCGCCTGGCCGGCGCCCTGCAGCGCGGGAGTGAACACCCGCTGGCCAAGGCGGTACTGGTGGCCTGTGCAGAGCAAGGGCTGGACGTGCCAACCGTTGCCGACAGCCAGTCACTGACCGGGCGCGGCATTGCCGGGCGCGTTGAAGGCCGTGAACTGGCGCTGGGCAACCGCCGACTGCTTGACGAAAGCGGTCTGCAGCCCGGCGATTTGGCCGCCCAGGCCCAGGCCTGGGAAGCGGAAGGGCGCACACTGTCGTGGCTGATCGAGCGCGGCGCGCAACCGAGAGTGGTGGGCCTGTTCGCCTTTGGTGACAGCCTCAAGCCTGGCGCTGCGCAGGCCATCGAAACCCTGCACGCCCAACACATCAGCAGCCACCTGCTGACCGGTGACAACCGTGGCAGCGCCAAAGTGGTTGCCGAGGCACTGGGCATCGACGATGTGCACGCCGAAGTGCTACCGGCCGACAAGGCCGCGACCGTGGCCGCGCTCAAGCAGGATGGGGTGGTCGCCATGGTTGGCGATGGCATCAACGATGCACCGGCGTTGGCCGCGGCCGACATCGGCATTGCCATGGGTGGCGGTACCGACGTGGCCATGCAGGCCGCCGGCATCACCCTGATGCGTGGCGACCCGCGCCTGGTGCCCGCCGCGCTGGAAATCAGCCGCAAGACCTACGCGAAGATCCGCCAGAACCTGTTCTGGGCCTTCATCTACAACCTGATCGGCATTCCGCTCGCCGCGCTGGGTTACCTCAACCCGGTACTGGCAGGTGCCGCCATGGCCCTGTCCAGTGTCAGCGTCGTCAGCAATGCACTGTGGCTTAAAACGTGGAAACCCACCAGCAGCACCCAGGAGGCGCCATGAATATCGGCCAGGCCGCCCGCCGCAGCGGGCTCAGCACCAAGATGATCCGTTACTACGAGTCCATCGGCCTGCTCAAACCCGCCACTCGCAGCGACAGCGGCTACCGCCTGTACCAGGCGCAAGACTTGCACAACCTGGCCTTCATCAAACGCTCCCGCGACCTGGGCTTTTCCCTCGAAGAGGTCGGCAAGTTGCTGACCTTGTGGCAGGACCGCCAACGTGCCAGCGCCGATGTGAAGGCGCTGGCCATGCACCACATCGATGAACTGAACCGGCGCATCGAGGAGCTGATGAGCCTGCGCGACACCCTCGGCGAGCTGGTTTCGCACTGCCAGGGTGACGACCGCCCGGACTGCCCGATCCTCAAAGACCTGGCCAATGGCGCTGCGGGCAGCTGCTGTCACTGAGCTGCCACGCGCCTTTGGCATGCCATAAATGTCCAAACACGACCGAATAGTCACCAACCACGACTTTATCCAATAAATACGGGCGTTTTGGCTTCATAAAACCCGGATGCTGCCGATGCAGTTGCTACCTGCCTCGTGTGTCGAAAACAAAAATTCCGGGAGCGTCGATGAGCATCAAACAGAAACTGACCTGGGCATTCGCGGTCATCGCCGGCTTGCCCATCGTTCTCGTGGCCACCCTGGTGGTCATCAACCTGCGCGGCGAAGCCCGCGACGGATTCCTCGACAGCAGCAGCCGAGAAATCCGCCAGGTCAGCAACGCGATGAACATCTTCTTCCAGGGGATCAACCAGAACGTCGAGTACATGGCTTCCCAGCCAATGGTTGCCGCCACGGGCAGCGAGCTGAACAAGTACATGAGCGCAACCCCGTCCTACGAACTGGGCGAGCAGGCCAGCAAAATTCTCGACTTCATGACTCGCCTGGCCAACTCACACCCCGCCTACGCCTACCTGTCCTACGGGGTGAATGACGGCGGCTACACTGGCTGGCCGGCCGGCCAGAAGTTTGTCAATTATGACCCACGCACGCGCCCCTGGTACCAACTTGCCATGGCAAACCCTGGCAAGACGATGCGTACCGGTGCCTACTACTGGGCCGCCGACGATGCGGTGCTGGTCAGCACCGTGCGCACCGTGGCCAACCAGCTGGGCAACCCCGGCGGCGTGGTCAACATCGACGTGTCGCTCAAGGGCCTGACCGAAATCGTCAAGCAGATCAAACTGGGCGAAAGCGGCTACCTGATGCTGGTGGAAAGCAACGGCAACGTGATGGTCGACCCGCGCGACGCCGCCCACAACTTCAAGCAGCTGGGAAGCTTTGGCGACGGTTACGCCAAGCTGGCCAAAGCCGGCAAAGGCCTGGTCGAGGTCGAACTCAATGGCGTGCACTACATGGCCAACGTCTATCCAGACCAGCAGCTGGGCTGGACCTTCATCGGCCTGATCGAACAAAGCGAAGTGATGCAGACCACCACCCGGCTCACCTGGCTGATCGGTGTCATCGCTGTGGTGTTGGCCTCGCTGTTCGCGGTGGTCGGTGCGGCCTTCGCCAAACTGATCGTGCGCCCGATCAACAGCGTCACCAACGGCCTGGAGGACATTGCCCAAGGTGAGGGTGACCTGACCCGCAACCTGGAAATCCGCGGCCGCGACGAAACCGCGCA
Source organism: Pseudomonas sp. KCJK9058 (assembly GCF_046230975.1). Taxonomy (NCBI): domain Bacteria; kingdom Pseudomonadati; phylum Pseudomonadota; class Gammaproteobacteria; order Pseudomonadales; family Pseudomonadaceae; genus Pseudomonas; species Pseudomonas sp. KCJK9058. Next base: position 20,575 of record NZ_JBJJLR010000054.1, on the reverse strand, counting down.
ACTGGCCAGCTGGTTCAACCAGTTCCTCGGTGCCATTCGCAGCCTGATCCAGCACATCGGTGCTGCCGCCAGCAAGATCCTCAGCACGTCCAGCAGCTCGACCCGCGTCTCCAGCGACATGGCCGAGGCGGCCGGCCGCCAGCGCGAAGCCGTGGACATGGTTTCCACTGCATTCCACGAAATGGTCGCCACCGCCAATGAAGTGGCACGGTCCTGCAGCCAGGCCGCGCAGTCGGCCGACAGCGGCCAGCAGCAGGCCCGCGAAGGGCAGCAACAGATCGATGCAGCGGTACACAGCGTTGATCGCCTGAGCCACGAAATCGAGCAATCGGCCCAGTCGATTCAACAGCTGGAGCGTGACAGCAACGCCATTCAGTCGATCCTCGGCACCATCCGTTCGATTGCCGAACAGACCAACCTGCTGGCCCTGAACGCCGCCATCGAAGCGGCCCGTGCCGGTGAGCAGGGCCGCGGCTTTGCCGTGGTGGCCGACGAAGTGCGGGCGCTGGCCAAGCGTACTGCCGACTCCACCGCTGAAATCGACGGTTTGCTGGGCAACCTGGCCAGCCGTACCGCCGAAGTGGCCGAGCAGATGCACGCCAGCCTGGAAGTGTCGCAGCAGTCGGTCAGCCGCATTGGTCTGGCCCGCGACAGCTTCGGGCAGATCCGTGAGTCGGTGGACGTGATCCGCGACATGAACACCCAGATCGCCACGGCAGCCGAAGAACAGCATCAGGTGGCTGAGGACATCAACCGGCACATCAGCCAGATTCATGGGGATGCGCAGTTGGTGGCCGAGCTGGCCCAGGCGGCGCGCCAGGACTCCGAGAGCCTGGCCGGGCTGTCCAATGAGCTGGATACGCTGGTGCGCAGGTTCCGCACCTGATGATGCATGGCCTGTGCCGGCCCTTTCGCGGATAACCCCGCGAAAGGGCCGGCACAGGCAACCGAAAATCAGAGCTTCAATTCCCCCGGTGTCGCGCCAAACAGCTGCTTGAACGCCGCAATGTAGGCCGACGTGGAGTCATACCCACACCCCAGCGCCGCCTCGGTCACATTCTCCCCCGCCTCCAACAACGCCAGCGACGACAACAACCGCATGCGCTGGCGCCAATTACGAAAGCTCAAGCCGGTCTCCCGTTGAAACAGCCGCATCAGCGTCTTCTCCGAACACCCCAGCTCCCGCGCCCACTGCTGCAAGGTCTGCGGCTGGTCTGGTGCAGCGATCAAGCCATTGCACAGTGCCAGCAAACCAGGGTGGCGGGGCAACGGCAGCGAGAAACCGACTTCTGGCAAGGTGCGCAACTGATCGAGCAGCACTGCCACCAGACGCGCCTCGGCGCTGTCGTCCTCTGGGTAATCTGCCGGGAACAGGCAGAACTGCTTTATCAGCTCGCGCGCCAGCGGCGTGACTTCCAGCACTCGGCATTGTTCCGGCGCCCATGGGCAGGCATCGCGGCGCACATACAGGCTGCGCATCTCGGCTTGCATCGAGGTGACCACTTCATGCTCGGCATCGGCAGGGATCCACACCCCCCACTGCGGTGGGGCAAAGTAACTGCCGTCGCGTGTGTACACGCCAAGTACGCCGCTGATGGCGTAGGAAAACTGTACCCAATCGTGCTGGTGGCGAGTGGTCCACGAACCGGCGCCAAGGCTTTCGGCACGGGCGTAGAGCGGTCTGGGCAGGTGTTCCAGCGCGGGGATAGCGCGGGGGTGTCCGATGATAGGCATGGTATGTTCTTGTAGTTCTGACCAGACAAGCCTAACAGCTGGATCATGATCGAGGCACTCACCGCCTCTGCAGTTACCCTGGAGGTGCTTCAGCGCTCGACGATAACGGTCACCCCCTGCCCGCCTGCCGCACAGATCGAAATCAGCCCGCGCCCCTTACCCGCCGTCGCCAGCAGCTTGGCCAGGTGGGCCAATATCCGCCCACCGGTTGCCGCAAACGGGTGCCCGGCTGCCAGCGAACTGCCCTTGACATTGAGTTTGCTGCGGTCGATCGCGCCCAGCGGCGCCTCCAGGCCCAACCGCTCACGGCAGTAATCGGCATCCTCCCAGGCCTTGAGCGTGCACAGCACCTGGGCAGCAAAGGCTTCGTGGATTTCGTAGTAGTCAAAGTCCTGCAGCGTCAGACCATTGCGTGCCAGCAAGCGCGGCACGGCATACACCGGCGCCATCAACAACCCTTCGCGCCCCGTGACAAAATCCACCGCAGCGGTTTCGCCATCGACCAGATAGGCAAGCACCTGCAACCCCTGCTGCTGCGCCCACGCTTCGCTGCCCAACAGCACCAGCGAAGCACCATCGGTCAACGGCGTGGAATTACCCGCCGTCAACGTGCCCTGCCCGCTGCGGTCAAAGGCTGGTTTGAGCCTGGCCAACTGCTCAAGGCTCAGGTCGGGGCGCAGGTTGTTGTCCCGCACCAGCGAAAGAAACGGCGTCAACAGGTCGTCCTGCCAACCCTCGGCATAGGCAGCAGCCAGCTTCTGGTGGCTAAGCAGCGCCAATTCGTCCTGCTCGGCGCGGCCAACGCGCCAAGTGTGGGCCATGCGCTCGCAATGCTCGCCCATCGACAACCCCGTACGCGGCTCGCTATTGCGTGGTAGCTCGGGTTTCAGGTGATGAGGCCGCAGCTTGAGGAAGGGCTGTAACCGTTCGCCAAGGCTTTTGCCACGGTTGGCCTGCAGCAATATATGGCGCAAGCCTTCGTTGAGGGCGATCGGCGCATCGGAGGTGCTGTCGACACCGCCTGCAATACCGCAGTCGATCTGCCCCAGGGCAATCTTGTTGGCCACCAGCAGCGCAGCCTCCAGCCCGGTACCGCAGGCCTGCTGGATGTCATAGGCCGGGGTCTGCGGTGACAGGCGCGAACCCAACACGCACTCGCGGGTCAGGTTCATGTCGCGCGAGTGCTTGAGCACGGCACCGGCCACCACCTCGCCCAACCGCAGCCCGTGCAGGCAATAGCGTTCGATCAAGCCTTCAAGCGCGGCCGTGAGCATCGCCTGGTTGCTGGCCGTAGCGTAGGCGCCATTGGAGCGGGCGAAAGGGATCCGGTTGCCGCCCAGGATCGCGACCCGGCGAGTTGAACGCATGCGCGTGTTCCTCCTGAAACAATTTGTTCGGTACAGCCTAGGTGTTTTCACCGCATTCGAACGACCCTGCCGCAAAGTTGGTCCACACTTTCAAGCTTGCCTTTCGGGAGACCCCTCATGAGCGATCGCTACCTCGGTTTTGCCAACTCCAATCTCGGCCGCCGCCTCGTGGATGCCCTTGGCCTGCCACGCCCGGCGCCACTGGAGCGCTGGCAGGCTGGCCGCCTGCGGCCGGTGGAAGGTGCCCTGGTACTGGGTGGCGGGCCACTGGCGAAGCAGGTCGAAGCCATCGCACCGCGCCTCACTGACGAGGTATACAGCTTCAATGCCGACAACCTGCAGGCTGAAGCCTGGGTGGCCGGCCTGGGGCCGAAAATCAAGGCCATGGTATTCGATGCCAGTCACTTGTCCGACAGCGATGCACTGAAGCAGTTGCGTGAATTTTTCCAGCCGCTGCTACGCAGTCTGGCCCCATGCGCCCATGTCCTGGTGCTGGGCCGTGCACCGGAAAGCCTCGACGACCCACTGGCCAGCGTTGCACAGCGTGCCCTTGAGGGCTTCAGCCGCTCACTGGCCAAGGAACTGCGCAACGGCGCCACTGCCCAGCTGTTGTATGTCACCCCCGGTGCCGAAGATCAGCTGGAAGGCGCCCTGCGCTTCTTCCTCTCGCCGAAGAGTGCCTTCATCTCTGGCCAGGTACTGCGCCTGCAAGCCTGCACCAGCCAGGTGGAGGACTGGACCCGCCCACTCGGCGGCCGCCGTGCGCTGGTCACGGGGGCTGCGCGCGGTATCGGCGCCGCCATTGCGGAAACCTTGGCACGGGACGGCGCCGATGTACTGCTGCTGGATGTACCGCAGGCCAGCCAGGACCTCGACGCCCTCGCTGCACGCCTCGGCGGCAAGGCACTGCCACTGGATATATGCGCGAGCGATGCGGCAACGCAACTGCTCGCGGCCCTGCCCGACGGCATCGATATCGTGGTGCACAACGCCGGTATCACCCGCGACAAGACACTGGCCAACATGACGCCGGAATACTGGGACGCCGTGCTGGCCGTGAACCTCAAGGCACCGCAAGTGCTCACCCAGGCGTTGTATGACAACGGCGCGCTGGGGGAAAACGCGCGCATCACCCTGCTGGCCTCGGTCAGCGGCATTGCCGGCAACCGCGGGCAGGCCAACTATGCCGCGAGCAAGGCCGGGCTGATCGGCCTGGCCCAGGCCTGGGCGCCACGGCTCGCCGAGCGCGGTGGCAGCATCAACGCCATCGCCCCCGGTTTCATCGAAACCCACATGACTGCAGCCATGCCCATGGGCCTGCGCGAGGCGGGCCGGCGCTTGAGTTCGCTGGGCCAGGGTGGGCGCCCGCAGGATGTCGCCGAAGCCATTGCGTGGCTCAGCCAGCCAGGCTCCGGGTCGGTCAACGGCCAGGTGCTGCGGGTGTGCGGCCAGGCACTGATGGGGGCTTGAACATGAGCCGACAATGGCACGACCTGCACAACCCGGCCGCCCGCGCCAGCCTGTACCTGCGCGCAGCCAGCAAACGCTCCATCAGCGGCGACCGGCTGCCGGACGATGGCCTGCGCTGTTTCATGCGGGTCCAACCGGGCAATCTGGGTGCCTATCGAAGGCTTTGCCACTTTCCCGATGATGGCCGCCTGCCGGGGACCTATCCTCATGTGATGGCGTTTGCCCTGCAATTGCAGCTGATGACAGCCGATGATTTCCCCTTCCCGCTGCTGGGTCTGGTACACCTGCACAACCGCATCGAAGTGCTGCGCCCCCTGGGTGCTGTCGAAGGGCTGCGTTTTGCAGTGTACGCGCACAACCTGCAGCGCCATGCCAAAGGTGGCACCTTCGACCTGGTCACCGAGGCTGAAGATGGCATCGGCCTGCTCTGGCGCGAGACCAGCCGCATGTTGGTGCGTGGCTTGGCCCTGGAAGGCGAGGCAAGTGAGCCCGCCGACACGGCGCCTGATTCATTGCCCGAGGCCACCCGCTGGTATGCCGACAGTGATATCGGCCGGCGATATGCCAAGGTGTGCGGGGATTACAACCCTATCCACCTCAGTGCTGTCAGTGCGCGGTTATTTGGCTTTCCAACGGCCATTGCCCATGGCATGTGGACCAAGGCCATGGCCTTGGCCGCGCTGCGCGGGCACTTGCCGCACAGTGGCTTTGCCTTTGAGGTGGACTTCCGCAAGCCGGTCAGGTTGCCTTCAGAGGTGGTGCTCAGTGCCAGTGAAGCGGGCCCTTCGGGCCAACTGCGCCTGGACGGGCACGGGGACGTGCTGCATATGGTCGGCCGTTGGGAGTGCCTGTAGGGCCGGGCCTGTCCTGGCGGTATACGCTTGCTTTGCATCGGGCCTGGGCAGAAGCTATGCAGCAATAGGAGACCCCCGATGAACCTGCAAGAACTCACCCAACGCCTGCATCAGATCCGCGATACCAATGACTGGCGCGGCTTCCACAGCCCGAAGAACCTAGCCATGGCCGCCAGCGTCGAAATGGCCGAACTGGTAGAAATCTTCCAGTGGCTGAGCGAGGACGAATCGCGCCAGCTGCCTGCCGACAAACTGGCCCACGCCGGCCAGGAAATCGGTGACGTGGTGCTCTACCTGTTGCTGCTGTGCAGCGAACTGGGTTTGGACATGGATCAAGTGGTGCGTGCCAAGCTGGCCGACAGCGAGAGGCGCTTCGCCCGATGAACGACCGTCATTTCGATGAGCTGGCCACTCGCTTTGCCGAAAAGATCTATGGCGGCGCCAAGGGTGCGATCCGCCTGGCCGTGCTGCAGGCCGACCTGGCCGAAGCGCTACCCGACCGCCCGCTACGCATCCTCGACATCGGCGCCGGGTTGGGCCACATGGCCTTGTGGCTGGCCGAGCGCGGCCACCAGCTGACCCTGGCCGAACCCGCGGCGCCCATGCTCGACGGCGCCAGGGCGCGCTTTGCCGAAGCCGGCCAGACCGCGACCTTCATCCAGGCGCCCTGGCAAGACCTGCTCGGTCAGCTGACCGAGCGCTACGACCTGGTGCTCTGCCACGCCGTGCTCGAATGGCTGGCCGAACCCGAGAGCATCCTGCCGGTGCTGCACCAGCTCACGGCCCCCGGCGGTTGGTTATCGCTGGCCTTCTACAACCGCGACGCACTGGTCTATCGCAACCTGCTCAAGGGCCATTTCCGCAAGTTGCGCAGCAACCGGCTGGAAGGTGAAAAGCAGAGCCTGACCCCACAGAAACCGCTTGATCCACGCGAACTCAAGGCGCAACTTGAGCCTATGTGGCAGGTTGAAAGCGAAAGCGGCGTGCGGGTGTTTCACGACTATATGCCCAAGGAATTCCAGGGCAAGGCCGAGTTGCTCGACCTGTTGGAAATGGAACTGGCCCACCGTCGCCACCCCACCTTCGCCGGGCTTGGCCGCTACCTGCACTGGGTTTGCCGCCCCCGCTAATCCGCCGCGCCAGGAGGAACACATGCCGTACCGTCTGTTGTGCCTGGCCCTGCTGCCCATTGCCCTGGCTGGCTGCCAGGGCAGCAACCCTTATGTGGCCAGCAGCCGCCCGTTACCACCAGCCCCTGCCCAGGCGGCCACCACCTTCGACGCCAGTGCATACCCTGCGCCCGCTCGTGATTATGGGCACTACCGCAGCTGGAGCTGGCGCAACGGCCAGTTGCCCAGCGGCGCTGTCGATGCCGACCCGGCGCAACTGGCCGATGCCGTCAGCGGTGCGCTCGACCAGCATGGCCTGCGCCCCGCTCGCACAGGCCCTGGCGACTTGCTGGTGAGCGCCGATATGCGCCTGGAAAAACGCTTGCGCCAAGTGCGTGACTACGACACCTACGACCCCTACTACGGGCCGTATCCCTATGGGGGGGTCGGCTATGGCGGCTACCGCCACGGTTATGGAGGCTATGCCAGCGTGCCCATCGTGCGTACCTACGAGGTAGAAGTCCTGGTGGTGCGCATCGACTTGTACGACGCCCGCAGCGGCCAGCCGGTCTGGAGCGCCAGCGCCGAAAGCAGCAGCAACAAGGACTCGCCCCGCGAACGCGAAAGTGCCTTGCGCGATTCTGTGCACAAGGCACTCAGCGGCTATCCTCCCAGTTAATAGCTAACGGAGAACCATCATGTTGCGCCGTCTCGTTCTACTGTCATTCGCGTTATTGCTCGCTGCCTGCTCGAGCAATAACGTCCAGCAGGATTTCGATGCCAGCCGCGATTTTGCCACCTACCGCAGCTGGGCATGGCAGGAGCCAGGCCTGCAGTACCGCCCGGATGACCCACGGATCAAGAGCGACCTCACCGAGCAGCGCATTCGCCAGGCGGTGGCAGACCAACTCGACCAGCGCGGCCTGCGTCCGGTACAAGGCGGAGCGCGGCCCGACCTGGCAGTACGTACATACCTGATCGTGGAGCAGCGCCAACAACAGATCACCACCAACTACGGCGGTGGCTGGGGTGGCTACTGGGGCGGCTACTGGGGTGGCCCGATGTACAACGAAACCCGCAGTGTCGACTACAAGGTCGCCACCATCCAGGTCGACATGTTCGATGGGCGTGACGGCAAGCTGGTATGGCGCGGCAGTGCCGAGCAGATCATGAACAACTACCCGCCAACCCCGGAAGAACGTAACAGCGCAATCCGCAACACCGTGGCCAAGGTGCTGGGCAACTACCCACCGGGCAGCAAAAAATAGCGTTGGACCGCGGCCTTTGCATGCACCGTGCCCCTGCGGGAGCAGGTTTACCTGCGAAGAAAGTGGCACGGTGCATGGCACCGGCTTCGCGGGTGTTCGCGGTTGAACCCGCGCCTGCAGCGATCGTGATTCGAAGGACGACTGCATCACCGACCTGGCTTGTGTCAGCTGCGACAAAATCCATTGCACGCACGCCTTTTTTCCGATGCCAACCGCACTCCCCCGCACGTTCCCGTCTATCTTCATTTAAGGAAACCTGACTGACCGGGTAGAAGTGTTCAACATTTGGGAAAGGCGACCTGCCAATGCAAAGCATTGTTCTCCTGCTGTGGCTTGCCTTGTGCTCCGAACAGGATGTGCGTCAACGCCAGATCTCCAACGTGCTGACCCTGGGAGTGGCTGGCTGCGCCCTGGCCTGGCTGTTCAGCACCGGCCACAGCTGGATAGGCGCCGAAGCCAACGAGGCCGGTTGGGCGCTGGCCATCGTCATGCTGCTGACCCTGCCAGGCTACATGCTCGGCCGCTTCGGCGCCGACGACGTCAAGCTGATGGGGGCCCTGGCCCTGGCCACCAGCCCGCAATATGTGCTCGGCACCTTCATTGGCGCGGGTGTCACTGTACTGGTCTGGCTACTGACCCGCCGGCGCCTGTGGACGCTGCTCAACCCCAAGGTAAAGAAGCGTTTGCAGGCCCTGACCGAGGAAATGGGCGACAAGCAGGCGTTCGTCCCCTATGTGTTATCAGGTTTTCTTCTAACGGCCGTATGGATCCAATAAGCCTTCCAGTGGTCCGATAACCTGTACACGCCTTGTACATATTCGTTGAGTGCGACTACTTTTAAGCTGCCAGAGCGTCTGGCACGGGAGCAGGGCTGTATAAGAACAGGGAGTTGATCGTGTCCAGATCAGTGAGTGAAGTAAAGGTGTTGGTGGTTGATGATCAACCGGTCATTGTCGAACAGCTGAGTGAATTCCTCCAAACCAAGGGCTATGCCTGCGTTACAGCCCTCTCAACCGACGAAGCCATCGAGCACTATGTGGCAGACCCGACCATCGGCTTGCTCATCTGTGACCTGCACATGCCAGATCGGGATGGCATCGAGCTGGTGCGCGCCTTGAAGGAAATCAACGGCAGCCAGCGCACGTTCGAAGCCATCATGTTGACAGGGCGTGCCGAGAAACAGGACTTGATCCGGGCGATACGCGAAGGGTTTGCCGATTACTACCAGAAGCCGATGGACCTCGATGAACTGCTGGCAGGCGTCCGTCGGCAGGAAGAGGCCTTGCTGGAGCGCCAGCGCAACCTCCGTGATCTGGGTGGGCTGAACCAGCGCTTGCAGGAACTGGCCGAGTCGGTGGACGAACTGTATCAGGACCTGGAAAAAGCCCGTGGCCAAGGCACCCACCGGCGTGCCAGTGATGCAGAAGAAAGCGAAAGCGAGCTGCCAGCAGCGTTCGAGAAACTGTCACCACGCCAGCTGGAAGTGGCGCGCCTGGTTAGCAAGGGCAAGACCAATTACCAGATCGCCTGCGAACTGGGCATTACCGAAAACACCGTGAAGCTCTATGTGTCTCAGGTATTGCGTTTGACGCATATGCACAATCGCACCCAGCTGGCTCTGGCGCTGACCCCCAGCTCGTCGCCCGTGCACCAGCGGTTCACGACCCATTGAGTGAATGCTCGGCACACCATTCTGGAGCGGCCTTGCGCTGCGAAAGGCTGCTCCTGCAAGCCCATAGTTGCCTGCTACAACTGGATCGCCAGGTTCAACGACAGCCGAGGCCGACGGTCCAGGCTATCCAGCGCCACATCCGCCAACGGCTTGGCCACTTCCAGCGCCACATTGAACATATGCCCACCCCCTAACCGCACACCCAGCGCCACCGAAGCCAGATGGGCGTCCTCCACCGGTCCCCGGTTGTGCCAGGCCTGAGCGGTATCCACCACCGCATAGGGCTGAACCCGCGCAAGCCAGCTACTGCGCACGCTGTAGTTGACCTCGTAAGCCACCCCCCAGCCCTTGTCACCGTCCGCCTGATCGCGCGGGTAACCGCGCCCGAAACTCTGCCCGCCAAACCCCGCACGCTCGCTGTCGGGCAATCGATCATCACTCCAGTACAACGCCCCCGACACCACCCCCTGCCAGTTTTCCAACAGGGTGTCGCTCTGCAAACCGGAAAGCCGCAAGCGCAGGAAGTCGAGATCGTAGTCAGCATCGCTGCGTGCCCCCAGGTAGTCCAGCCCCTGATAGACCCCGGCACTGACGATACGCAAACGCCCCTGCTCCACCTTGCGCCAGTCACCTTCGAATGACAGCGCCCGCACATAGGTGTCGTACTTGCGAGACGATGGCTGCTCGGCCATCCGGTCTTCATCATGCTCACTGACCGAGTACACGTGGCCCTGCACCGCCAGCCACTCATTCGGCCTGACAACCACCGGCTGACGCAGGCCGATCGCATAGCGCTCACTGTCGTGCTCGCGGGTGATATCGCGGCCATCGTCCAAACGTATGCGCGTGCCGGGCTCGCTGCGGTAGCGCGACGCCGACAGCAGCAGTTGGCTACCGGCGGCGTCCAGGTACTGGCTGTAATCGAGACGCTGGTAGTAGACCCGGTCATTGCCAGGGGGCAGCAGCCAGCTGGCCGTGACGCGTTCGCCATGGCGGGTCTGGGCATTGCTGGCTACGGTGATCAGGGCCTGTGCAGCATCACGGCTGGAGTCGGCCACGGTCACAGCGGCGCTGAGCGGCTTGCGCCGTGCATGCACGGTCAGCTGGGCGACACCATCGGCAGCCCGCGCCATTGCCAATTCGGCCTCTACCACGACCCCTGGCATGCGCGTAGCCAGGCCCAGATAGCGCTCCAGCGTTTCGCGGGTCAGTGGGCGCTCGGCCTCAATGCGCGCCAGCAGCTGCTGCAAATACTCGCTGGCCGGCCCAATATCGCCGTCCACGCGGTAATCACGTACGTAACCTTCGACCAGCACCACGTTGACCCTGCCATCGGCCACATCCTGAGGAGGCAGGTAGGCATACGACAGCAAGTAGCCCTCCTGCCGGTAGCGTTGGGTCAGGCGCTGGGTGTATTGCTGCAATTCACCCAACGTGGTTTCGCGCCCGATCAGCGGCTGATAGTGTTCGCGCAGGTCGCCCAAGGGGAACACCGTGCCGCCCTCGAAGCGCACTTTATGCAGTACCAGCCGGGTGTTGGCCGGGGCCCAGTCGGGGTTGTTGATAGCCGCCCCGGCCAGCCGTATGCGGGGGCTCACAGGGGAGTAGTCCGTCATCGGCAGGTTGGCGCTGGGCAGACGCCGCTCGTACTCATGGCTGTCGAGAAACCCCGGCAACGGCTCGGCGTGGGCAGCAAGTGCCCAAAGCAGCAACATCAGGGGCACGACCAGAGGACGCATAGGGCACTCCATGTTCCCATGGGTTGTGGGGCACCAGCCGGTCACACCCGTCACTTGCAAGCGTAGGTGCTGGCCCGGCTGTCGTCGAACACCTACTCACTGACCTGGAACGCCACCCGCGCCGTCTGACCGCTTTCGTCCAGCGCGCTGAGTTCGGCCTGCCCGACCTGTGGCAAACGCAGCAACAGGCTGTCCTGCCCCTGGGTTTCACCCAACGGCTGGCCGTTGAGGAACCACCAGCGCCGTCCACCACCACCCAAGGCAGAGACCTGCAATTGCAACGGCTCAGTGCTGGTGGCCGGGCGGCGCAGATTGTCGCCTGGGCGCACGCCGACAATCGACAGCGGTGGTGCACTGGCCAGCGCCTGCGGCGGGCAGGCCGGGTCGATGGCCGGCAAACGTGCCATGCGCCGCTCGACACGGGGGAGCCAAGGCTCCAGCGGCGCCGGCCACAGGGCGATGTCACGCGCCTTGGCGCCCGGGCAGCTACCATCCACCCGCAAGCCCTGCTCGTTGACCCACACTTTTTCGCGCAAGCCCAGGCCCAGCGGCTGGTCGGCTGCCTGTAAGGTGGGTGGCGTGGTGCCGTCCAGTGTCCATGCAAAGCGCTGACGCCGACAGTTGGTGTCCTGCTTGCTCATCGGCTGGCCCAGCGGCCAACAGATCGCCGCAACGCCGATATTCGCAGGTACCGGCGCTACCGGGACGCTGATGCCGCGTTGGCTGTCGCGATTGCTCAACAGATCGTGCACCTGCAACATCAGCGGCGCCGCCGAGGCCAGGCCGAACTGCCCAGGCACCGGTGTACCGTCGGGGCGGCCAATCCATACGCCGATCAGGTAACGCGGCCCCACGCCAATCGACCAGGCATCGCGAAAGCCGTAGCTGGTGCCGGTTTTCCAGGCCAGTAGCGGGCGCTGCACCAGTTCGGCGTGCGGGTCGCGGTCCGGGCGCGCCTGGCCACTGAGGATACGCCGGATGATCCACGCCGCCCCCGGTGACAGCAACCGGTGCTCCACCAGGGGGGCCTGTGGCTGCAAGCGCACCTGCGCACTGTTGCCACCCCGCGCCAGCGCCGCGTAGCCGCCGACCAGGTCCTCCAGCCGGCTGCCGGCACCGCCCAGGATCAACGACAGGTTGGGCTCGGCAAGGGGTGGCAGTATCAACGGCATGCCCGCCATGCGCAGTTGTGCGGCAAAGCGTTTCGGGCCGTAGGCCTCCAGCAATTGCACGGCGGGCAGGTTGAGCGACAGGGCCAGCGCCGAGCTGGCCGACACCGGCCCGCTGAACCCCATGGAGAAGTTGCCAGGGCGATAGTCGCCATAGCGTCGTGGAACATCCTGCAACAGCGATTCGGAATGGATCAGGCCATCGTCCAGCGCCATGCCGTAAAGAAACGGCTTGAGGGTGGAGCCGGGCGAACGTAACGAGCGCACCATGTCGACATGGCCAAAGCGGCGCTCATCAGACAAATCTATCGAGCCCAGGTACGCGCGCACCGCCATGCTCTGCGCTTCGACCACCAGAATGGCGGCCGAGGTACGCTCCGGCAGCCGTGCGCGCCAGCCCAGCAGCAAGTCTTCGAGGCGCCGCTGAAGCGCAGCGTCAAGCGTGGTACGGATCAGCGGCGGGCTGTCAGCGCTGTTCAGGCGCCGGGCCAACAATGGCGCCAGGGCCGGCTCCTGGCGTGGCGCCAACACCAGCGGCTCCTCGGCCGCCTCGCGAATTTGCTGGGCCGGCCATACCTGGTATTCCGCCAGGCGCTGCAACACCTTGTCCCGGGCACGCTGGGCACGCTCGGGGTGGCGGTCCGGGCGCAGCCGGCTGGGTGCCTGGGGCAGCACGGCCAGCAGTGCCGCTTCGGCAGGTGTCAGGTGCAGGGGCGACTTGCCCAGGTACGCCCAGCTGGCTGCCGCCACGCCCTGAAGCGTGCCGCCGAAAGGTGCGCGGTTCAGGTAGATCTGCAGGATGTCGCGCTTGGACAAGTGCCATTCCAGCTGCAAGGTGCGCCATAGCTGGCGCAGTTTGCCGACCAGGGTACGGTCGTGCGGGTCGAGCAGGCGTGCCACCTGCATCGACAATGTGCTGCCGCCCGACACAACACGCCCGCCGCGCAGGTTCAGCCAAGCCGCGCGGACCAATGCCAGCGGGTTGACCCCTGGGTGGTTGTAGAACCAACGGTCCTCATAAGTCAGCAAAGCCTGCAGGTAAAGCGGCGAAACCTCTTCAGGGCTTACGGGGTAGCGCCACACGCCATCAGCATCGGCAAAGCGCCACAAGGGCGTGCCGTCTTCGGCCAGCACTACCCGGGCCAGGTCATCACCCGGCAGCGGCAGCGGCCAGATACGATCAGCCAGCCAGAACAGGCTGCCGAGCACCAGCAGACTGATCAGCGTGGCACGCAACAACCTGCCCGCACGGCACCGTGGTCGCGCTAAGCTTGGCATCGGGAACCGACCTCGCCAGGTAATGGCCAAAGGCTTTGGGACGACAACCTCGCCGATTTTTTCATCAGGAAGCAACTATGCATGTAGAAGGTTTTTTCGAGTGGCTGGGCCAGGCACTGGGGTCGTTGATCCGCTTCATCGTCGACGCATTGAGCGGGTTGTTCAACCTGCTGGCCAATGCCGGTGGCAACTTCATCGATGGCCTGTCGCGCACCTTGGGCATGGACACTTCGCTGCTGAGCATCCTGGCCCTGATCATCGGCCTGATGCTGCTGTACTCGGCAATCCGCGCATTCATGCGCGCCTCGATCATCCTCGGAATCATCTGGCTGGTGCTGGGGCTGTGGGTGATGAGCTGGGTGATCCACTGATCTGCGCGGTCTTTGTGGGAACGGCCTTGCGTCGCGACAGGGCTGCACAGCAGCCCCAGGCTTTCAGCTTCGCCGCTTGAATTGTCGGGGCCGCTTTGCGGCCCTATCGCGACGCAAGGCCGCTCCCACACTTTCCGCGTAGAGCGGGCCTCTAGCGGGCTTTCACCGTCATCTCCCCTTGCCCATCGCCCACGGCCTGCAGGTTCGGCCGATACATCGACTCGACCTGCGGCGGCGGCACGCGGTAGGTGCCCGGGGTCACTGCTCGCGCCAGGTACAGCAGGTGGGTGGTGCCATAGCCGTCAAGCTTGAGCGCGGCAACATAACGGTCATCACGGTACTCCTGATGCACCACGCTGGCGTTCTGCATCGACTCGCGCCACGCCTTCACTGCACTGCTGGCGTTGTCCAGGCTGGCGGCGCTTTGAGCCAGGTTCTGGTTTTCCAGCTCCAGGCCGGCCGGCAGCAGGTCCACCACCAACGCATCCGGCACGCGGTCCTCAGCTTTGAGCGCCAGGTGCACCAGCACAAGGTCGCCACTGCGCAGGTTGTGCAGGTCCAGCGGCTGGCCATTCATGCCCAGGTACTCTCTGTGAATCTGCAGGCCGTTGCCGCCAGCAGCAGGTGCCTGTCGTGGGTAGCCGGACAAGGTCAGTTGCTGGTACAGCGTCTCGTTGCCTTCATTCTGCACGCTCAGAGGCGAGGCCAGTAACGGGCCTTCCAGCTTCATACCGGCCTCGGCATTGTTCAACTCGCGCACTTCACCCGCGCTGTCCAGACGTGCCTGCCACTGGCCTTCCGGCTTGCCCAGCAGGCCACGGCCAGCGAGGAACAGTGCATTGCGCTCTTGGGTCGACAGCCAACGGTTGGCCGCCAGTTCATCCGACAAGGCGAACAGGCGCTGATCGACCTGGCTGCTGGCCAGGTTGCTTTCCTGCAGCAGCGCCAGGATCAGTGCCTGGTCACGCAGGGCGCTGCCATAATCGGCCAGCCAGCCTTTGCCACGGCTGATGCCCAGGCCCGCCTGCAAGGCTTGCTCGGCACGCGGTTTGTCGCCCATTTTGTCCAGCGCCACTGCCAGTTGTACCAGCGGCAGACCGGAGCGGGCATCGGCGCGACGTTCGAACAGCCCGCGCAGGGCACCCAACGGCGCCTGCTGGCTGCGCGACAGCACCAGCGCCGCGTAGGCCTGCACCGCAAAGCGCGTGTGGTCGGCATTTTCGCTGTAGTCCACTTCGATCAGGTTGCGTTCCTGCAGGTAACGCAGCAGGCGCTCACTGGCCTTCTTCAATGCCTCGGCGGGTACGCCATACCCTTGGTCACGGGCACGCAGCAGGAAGTCAGTCACATAGGCGGTCAGCCAGTACTCTTCCTCGCTGTCCGAACTCCACAGGCCAAAGCTGCCGTTGTAGCGCTGCATCCCCAGCAGGTGCTCGATGCCCATTTCGATCTTGCGTTTGCGCACATCCGCCGGCTCGCCCTTGATGCCAAGGCGCTTGAGGCTGTCGGCATCGGCGTACAGCGAAGGGTACAGGCCGCTGGTGGTCTGTTCGAGGCAGCCGTAAGGGTAGGCTTGCAGCGCGCGAATCTGCTCGGCAAGGTTCAGCGGCGGCCGGCTCGACAAGGCCAGGCTGGCTTCCAGGCCAGCGGGTTCGAAGGCGGCCAGGTCTGCTTCGGGCAGAGTCCACGGCTGGTCCTTCAAGGCCACACGGTAGTGCTTGAGCATTGCCGGATAGGCCGGGCGCACGCCCAGCGTCCACTCACGTTCGAACGCATTGACCGGCTCGTTCGGCAGTTGCAGGCCCGTCACCCGGACATGCACCTTGCCCTGCCCCAGCCCCCCCTGGGCCTGCACCGGAATCATCAGCGTCGAGCGCTGCCCTTCGGCCAGGTTAACGCTCTGCACGGCATTGGCCGCCAGGCTCAGTTGCCCATCCGTGGTGATTTCGACGCTCAGTTGCTGGGCGCGGCCGGACAGGTTGGCCAGGTCCAGTGCCAGGCTGGTACGGTCGCCACCGGCCAGGAAGCGCGGGGCCGAAAGCTCGGCAATCAACGGCGCGGCGACCACGGTCTTGCCTTCGGCCATGCCGAAGTGCTCTTCGGTCCAGGCCTGCGCCATCAGCCGCAGTTCACCGTTGAAGTCGGGGATGTCGACCGTGGCCTGGCCCTCACCCTTGTCGTCCAGCGTCACCGGCAGGCTCTGCTGGGCGACGATGGTTACCGTAGTGTTGGGTCGCTTGCCCCCCTTGGCCATCGCCGCATCGCCACCGAACGCCAGGCTGGCCAGGCGGCCTTGGCCGGCCTCTATCAACTGGCCGTAGATGTCCAGTTGATCGGCACCATAGGCCTTGCGCCCGAACAGGCTGGCGAACGGGTCGGGGGTTTTGAAATCGGTGATGTTGAGGATGCCCACGTCCACCGCCGACAACAACACATGCACCTGCTTGGGCACACTGCCATCGGCGTTGGCGGCCTTTACCTTCACTGTCAAAGGCTGTTTCGGGCGCATTTTTTCCGGCGCCTGCAGGCTCAGCGCAAGCTTGCGCTCGGCGCGGTCCAGCGGCAGGTGCAGCACGCCCACGGCGCGCTTGGGCGTGGCATTGGCCTTGCGCTCACCAGGGCGGATAACCAGCGCGCTGATGTACAGGTCGTGACGGGCCCAGGCCTTGTCCAGTTGCACGTCAAAGGTCTTGCCCTCGGCGGGCACATCGATCTCCTGCCACCACAGCGGGCCATCGCTGGACTCGATCATCAGGTAGCCGCTACCCGCAGCGGGCGGGGTGACGGTGACCTTGGCAGTAGCGCCATCGGTGTAGGAGGGTTTGTCCAGCGCCAGCTTGACCTGGTCCGGCCGCACCGCGCCGCCCTCAGCGTTGTCCTGGGCACGATAGCCGGCCCAGAAGCGCTCACTGGACACCAGACCGGTCTGCGGGTCTTCGACCTCGACGCGGTACGGGCCCCACTCAACCTGGAAGCTGAGTTTGGCGGTGGAACCTGCCTTGACGCTGATCGTCTCTTCGTTCTGGGTCAGGAACTTCTCGTTGTAGGCGTAGCTCCAGCCGTCGCTTTGCGAGTAATTCCAGTAGTAATCGCGGCGTTCGCGAACAAGGCGCACCTTAAGCGCGTCGGCCGCCAGTTTGTTACCGTCGCGGTCGGCCACCAGGAATTCGAATTCCACGGGCCCGTCGCTATCGGTCTCCTCACCTTCGAACAGGCCTCGCAGGCCCGGCAGGCGCTCAGCCGGCCAGATAGGCTGCTCCAGGCGCCGGGTGATCGGCCGGCCACCCGACTCCTGCAGGCTGGCCTGCACGGTCAGTTGCAGCGGAGAGCGGGCTTCGGCCCAACGGCTTTCGATATCGACCACCGCCTTGCCGGCCTGGTCAAGGGTGACTTCGTCCAGTTCCAGGTCCTGGTTCAGATCGGTTTCGGTGACCGAGCCGAACTGGTAGCCAGGCAACGCCGGTACTGCCTCGCGCAGCGGGCGTACATAGGCCTGACCGCTCAGGCGGTTGCCGGCGGCCGGCGCACCATAGAGGTAACGGCCATTGACCTGGATACGCGCATCTTCATCCGGCGAAAGCGGTGTGCTGCTGCCCTTGAGCTCCAGCGCCAGGCGCTCGGGCAGGAAGTCTTCAACGAGGAATTCATAGACCTGCTTGCGCCCGCCACCCAGGTCGAGCAGCAGTTGCCAACGGCCGGTCGGGGCCTCGGTGGCCAGTTGCAACTGGTATTGGTACAAGCCATTGCTGTCGGCTTCCCAGACGAACTTGCGGCTCACCTGTTCATCCGGGCGACGCACTTCCACGCTCACCGGCTGGGCTTTGACCGGCTTGCCGTCCTGGTCGCGCAGCAGGCCGTTGAGCAGCACCGTCTCACCCGGGCGGTACAGGTCACGCGGGCCGAAGATGAAGAACTGCAGCGGGTTGGCCTGAGGCCCGGTGATGTCGAATTCGGCCAGGTCCAGGGCTGCGGTGTTCAGGCGCAGCAGCGTGGTATGCACGCCCTGGGTTGCAATCAGGGTATCGGCCTTTGGCGTGATCGGCAGCTGGGCATGCCCCTTGCCATCGGTGGTGGCCTGGGCCAGCAGCTTGCCCTTTTCGTCATGGATTTCCAGGTTGACGCCGCTCAGCGCCTTGCCGCCTTCCAGGGCTTGCGCAAACACGTCGATACGGTCGCGGTAGCGGTGGGCCGACACGCCGATGTCGCTGAGGGTGAACAGGGTTGCCGGCTGAGAATAATCGTAGGTACCCGAGGCGCGCATCACTGCCAGGTACACCCCTGGCGCCTGCAACGGTTTGATGCCGGCAATCGGCAGCAACACGGTCTCGCGCGTGTTGCGCGCCGGGTTTAGATCGAAGCGGCCGCTGTAGACCAGCTCGGCCATGTCCAGGGTTTCCTTGGACTGGTAGTAGTACAGGCTGCTGTTGCGTCCCCAGTTGGCCAGGAAGGTCGAGAGCATGTCTGGCTTGACGCGGAAGAACTCGACATCCACTTTGTCGACGTTCAGGGCAATCACCGGCAGGCCTTCGGCCAGGCGGGTAGGCAGCAGCGAGCCGCGGCTGGCAAAGCCGATGGTCGGCTGCATGTCGCGGGTTTCCAGGCGGGTGATCGACTCGCTGTCCAGCTGCTTGCCGTTGACTGCCAGCAGCCCCTTGTCCACGGTCAGCACCAGCTTGCGCTGCGGCTCCAGGTGGCGCAGGCGCAGCTCCATCTGGTTGTCGGAGAGTTCCCAGGCGCCATCTAGCTTACCCTTGACGGTGTCGACCAGGTGCACCTTGGTGGCGAAGTCCTGCTTGGCATCCAGCGGTGCTGAGAAGCTGATCGACAGCGTTGCCGCGCCATCGAGCTGCACTTCCGATACGTCCAGCACCGTGAGTTCGCGGCCCTCGTAGCGCTTGGCGAGCACGGCCGGGTCCTCACGCTTGGGGGCGGGGGTTTCGGCGGGCGCGGGCGCCACGGTTTTCTCGACCGGCGCCGGTTTGCCCGGCGTGGAAGAGTCACAGGCACTGAGCAACGCCAGCGCGCAGGCCAGCAACAATCCTTTGTTGAACATGAGATAGGAACTCTTGGGCAGCGTGTACGTGAGGGCAGCAACTATAGCGCAACGTCAGGTGCAGCACCCGGCGTTGCGCGCCAGGTCAGACCATGGTCGCGCTAAATGGTTGCCTGGTCGTTACACTGTGGCGATTCGTTAAAGGGGCCGCATGGCGTCCCTTCGCGGGCTTGCCCGCTCCCACAGGTTTGGCGCCGGCCGCAAGAGCAACACTTTCCTGTGGGAGCGAGCAAGCTCGCGAAGGGGCACACAGCGGCCCCAAAATCTCATGGAATGCACATGCCCCAACTCGCTGCCGACTGGCGCCACCGCCCCACCCACCGCAAGGTCTGGGCGCTGGCCGCGCCGATGATCCTGTCCAACATCTCGGTACCGCTGGTGGCGCTGGTCGACAGCACGGTCATCGGTCATCTCCCGCACGCCCACCAACTGGGCGCCGTGGCCGTGGGCGCCACCTTGTTCACCTTCATGGTCGGCCTGATGGGCTTCCTGCGCATGGGGTCCACCGGCTTCGCTGCTCAGGCCGCCGGCCGTGGCGACGGTGGAGCGTTACGCCAGGTACTGGTGCAAGGGCTGCTGCTGGCGGTCGGCTTCGCCCTGTTGATCGGCCTGCTGGCCCTGCCCTTCAGCCAGCTGGCACTCCATGCGATGCAACCCAGCGCAGCCCTGCAGCAATCCACCGAAGACTTCTTCCATACCCGCCTGCTTGGCCTGCCTGCGGCGCTGGCCAGTTACGCGCTGGTCGGCTGGTTCCTCGGCACCCAGAACGCCAGGGCGCCACTGGCCATCCTGCTGACCACCAACCTGCTGAACATCGCCTTGAACCTGTGGTTCGTGCTGGGCCTGGACTGGGGTGTACTGGGCTCGGCGCGGGCGTCGGTGATTGCCGAATGGACTGCCGCCCTGCTCGGCCTGGCCCTGACCCGCCCGGCCCTGCGGGCTTACCCGGGGCAGATCGTGTGGGCAGCGCTCAAGCGCTGGCAGGCCTGGAGGCCACTGCTGGCGGTGAACCGCGACATCTTCCTGCGTAGCCTGGCACTGCAACTGGTGTTCCTGCTGATTACCGTGCAGGGCGCGCGTCTGGGTGAAGCGACCGTGGCGGCCAACGCCCTGTTGCTCAATGGCCTGCTACTGACGGCCTATGCGCTGGATGGGCTGGCCCATGCGGTGGAGGCCTTGTGCGGCCATGCCATTGGTGCCCGTGACCGCAACACTTTGCGCCGCTCGCTGGTGGTCGCTTGTGGTTGGTCACTGATCACCAGCGTGGGGTTTGCCGGGCTGTTCCTGCTGGGTGGGCACCTGTTCATCGACTTGCAGACCGACATCGACAGTGTGCGGGCGGCGGCTTATCCGTATTTGCCCTACCTGGCGTTGCTGCCGTTGATCGCGGTGTGGAGTTACTTGCTGGATGGCTTGTTCATCGGCGCGACCCGGGCGCGGGAAATGCGTAATGCAATGCTGGTTTCGGTGTTGATTGCGCTGCCGGTGGCA
>NZ_JBJJLR010000053.1:0-36528 GCF_046230975.1 Pseudomonas sp. KCJK9058 | reverse complement strand
CCTTGGAATTGTGGTGATCCTGTGGGAGCGGGCGTGCCCGCGAAGCATGTTACTCAGGCCTCGTGGCAGATGTGCCCATCGACCAAGGTATAACGCACCGCACCTGGCAGGCAGTGGCCGATGAACGGGCAGTTCTCGCCACGGGAGAACCATTGTTCGCCAGCAACGGTGGACGCTTGCGGGTCGAACAGCACCAGGTCGGCCGCGCCACCCACTTTCAGTTCCCCAGCCGGCAGGCGCAGGGCGGCAGCCGGGCCGCTGCTCAGGCGGGCCAGCAAGGTTGGCAGGTCGAGCAGGCCGTCTTGCACCAGGGTCATGGCCAGTGGCAGCAGCAACTCGACGCTGCTGATACCCGGCTCGGTGGCGCCGAACGGGGCCAGCTTGGCGTCGCGCTCGTGCGGCTGGTGGTGGCTGGAGATGGCCTGGATCACCCCCGACTTCACCGCCTCACGCAATCCGTCACGGTCGGCAGCGGTGCGCAGCGGCGGCTGCACGTGATACAGGCTGGAGAACTCGCGCAGCGACTCGTCCGTGAGGATCAGCTGGTACAGCGCTACATCGGCGGTCACAGGCAGGCCCAAGGCCTGGGCCTGGGCGATCAGCCGCGCGCCACGGGCGCTGGTGATCTGGCTGAAGTGCGCACGCACGCCGCTCTGTTCCACCAGCAGCAGGTTGCGCGCCAGGGCCACGGTTTCGGCGCTCTCCGGGATGCCTGGCAGTCCGAGGAAGCTGGCCATGGCACCTTCGTGGGCCAGGCCGCCCTGGGCCAGGTCGCGGTCCTGGGAGTGGAACACCACCGTCAGGTCGAAGGTGGCGGCATACTCCAGGGCGCGGGCCAGGGTACGGTTGTTGGGGATTTCCTTCAGGCCGTTGCCAAACGCTACGCAACCGGTGTCACGCAGGGCCACCAGTTCGGCCAGTTGCTCGCCCTCCAGGCCCTTGGTCAGGGCGCCGACCGGGTAGACCTTGCTGTTGGCGGCTTCACGGGCGCGGTCAAGGATAAGTTCGGCTACCGCCGAGGTGTCCAGCACCGGCTTGGTCTGTGGCGGGCAGCACAGGCTGGTGACACCGCCGGCAACGGCAGCGCGGGTTTCACTGGCGATGTTGCCTTTGCGGCTGTAACCCGGTTCGCGCAGGGACACGCCCAGGTCGACCAGGCCGGGCGCAGCGACCAGGCCATCAGCCTGGATCGTGCGGCTGGCGCTGAAGCCGGCCGGTGCGGCGCCGATGGCGACAATGCGGCCGCCGTCCAGGTGCAGGTCGGTGACCTGGTCAAGGCCGCTGTTGGGGTCGATCACCCGGGCGCCAAGAATACTGATGGTCACTGGGCGTTCTCCTGGTCCAATTGACGTTGCGCGTTCTGCCCGCTCATGGCCATGGACAGCACGGCCATGCGCACGGCGATACCGTAGGTGACCTGGTTGAGGATCACCGAGTGCTTGCCATCGGCAACCGCCGACTCGATTTCTACGCCACGGTTGATCGGGCCCGGGTGCATGACGATGGCGTCAGGCTTGGCCCCGGCCAGGCGCGCGGTCGTCAGGCCGAACAGGCGGTAGAACTCGCCTTCACTGGGCAGCAGGCCACCGGCCATGCGCTCACGCTGCAGGCGCAGCATGATCACCACGTCGACGTCTTTCAGGCCTTCGGCGAGGTCGGTGTAGACCTTTACGCCGTACTGCTCGATACCGATCGGGATCAGGGTTTTCGGCCCGATCACGCGGATGTCCGGGCAACCCAGCGCTTTGAGCGCGAGCATGTCGGAACGGGCCACACGCGAGTGCAGGATGTCGCCGACGATCGCCACGGACAGGTTTTCGAAGCTGCCTTTGTGACGGCGGATGGTGAGCATGTCGAGCATGCCCTGAGTCGGGTGCGCGTGGCGGCCGTCACCGCCGTTGATCACGGCCACTTCCGGGCACACGTGCTCGGCAATGAAGTGCGCGGCGCCGGAGTCGGAGTGGCGTACGACGAACATGTCGGCGGCCATGGCTTCGAGGTTGCGCAGGGTGTCGAACAGGGTTTCGCCCTTGCTGGTCGAGGAGGTCGACACGTTCAGGCTGATCACGTCGGCCGACAGGCGCTGGGCTGCCAGTTCGAAGGTGGTACGGGTACGGGTCGAGTTCTCGAAGAACACGTTGCACACAGTCTTGCCGCGCAGCAACGGGACTTTTTTCACAGCCCGGGCACCGACTTCCAGGAAGGAGTCGGCGGTGTCGAGGATCTCGGTGAGCAGTTCGCGAGGCAAACCGTCAAGCGAGAGGAAGTGGCGCAGCTGGCCCTGATCATTGAGCTGCAGCGGGCGCTTGGCGTCGATTGGCGTCATCGCGGGGGACTCTTAAAGGGCGGAAGCGGAGGCGAGGTCCTGGCGCTCGAGGGCGAGCGGTGCGGGTCCGGTCAATTTTACCCGTTCATGGGCGCCCAGCGACAGGGTGGCGCCGAGCACATTCGGGCGAATCGGCAGTTCGCCGGCATCCAGGTCCAGCAGGCAGACCAGGGTGACGCTGGCCGGGCGGCCGTAATCGAACAGTTCGTTGAGCGCCGCGCGGATGGTACGACCGCTCATCAGCACGTCATCCACCAGCACCAGGTGCTGGCCTTCGACTTCGAACGGCAACTCGGACGGGCGCACTTGTGGGTGCAGGCCGTTCTGGCTGAAGTCGTCGCGGTAGAACGACACGTCCAGGGTGCCCATTGGGCTGGTGTCGCCCA
This sequence comes from Pseudomonas sp. KCJK9058, assembly GCF_046230975.1. Taxonomy (NCBI): domain Bacteria; kingdom Pseudomonadati; phylum Pseudomonadota; class Gammaproteobacteria; order Pseudomonadales; family Pseudomonadaceae; genus Pseudomonas; species Pseudomonas sp. KCJK9058. The sequence continues at coordinate 33,816 of NZ_JBJJLR010000053.1, read as the reverse complement.
TGGCATCCTGCAGGGCCTGGGCAACCCAGACGCCGCCGGTGCGGATACCGATGTAACGGGGCTCGGTGATTGCCCGGCGCGCCAGGTGGGCACGAAGGTCGACAGCCATCTGCCGGATCAGCTCGGCGGGATTGGGTAGGCTCATTGCGGGCTCCTTGGAAGGGTGCGCCGGGTGGGCCCGGCGGCAAAGATGATCAGGTATTGGCCTCCAGCCAGCCTTGCAGCAGCAAGGCAGCGGCAATGGCATCGACCGGATTGTCGCGGTAGCTGCCACGCTGGCCGCCACGGGCCATGCGCTCGCCTTTGGCCTCGAAGGTGGTCAGGCGCTCGTCGTGCGTGTGCACGGGCAGGTTGAAGCGGCCGTTCAGGCGGCGGGCGAACTTTTCGGCGCGGGCGCTCATCTCGCTGGGCGTACCGTCCATGTTCAGCGGCAGGCCGACGACAATGGCATCTGGCTTCCATTCGGCAATCAGCTTTTCCACCTGGGCCCAGTTCGGTACGCCGTTCTGCGCCTTCAGGGTGCACAGTTCGCGGGCCTGGCCGGTAATCACCTGGCCGACGGCCACGCCGATCTGTTTGCTGCCATAGTCGAAGCCCAGCAGCAGGCGTAGTTCAGCCATCAGGCGTGGCCCGCCTGGCTGGTCAGCAGGTGCAGGTTGATCCCCAGGCTGGCGGCCGCAGCCTCAAGGCGCAGGTCGCTGGCCATGCCGAAGACGATTTCCGGGTCGAACGGGCAGTTCAGCCAGGCGTTGTCGGCCAGTTCCGCTTCCAGTTGGCCCGCTTCCCAACCGGCATAGCCCAAGGTGATCAGGCTCTGTTTCGGCCCCACACCGGCGGCTATAGCCAGCAATATGTCCTGTGACGTGGTCAGCGACAGCCCTTCCAGCGCTACGCTGGCCTGGAAACTGCACTCGCTGCTGTGCAGCACGAAGCCGCGGTCGGTTTGTACCGGGCCACCCTGGTAGATCGGCACCTGCAAGGTGCTGGCCGGCGGCGTTTCGTCCGGGCGCAGCTGCTCGAGGATGTCGGCCAGGCTCAGTTCCTGTGGTCGGTTGACCACCAGGCCCATGGCGCCATGCTCATTGTGCTCGACGATATACGTGAGGGTCTGGGCGAAGTTCGGATCGGCCATGTGCGGCATGGCGATCAGGAACTGGTGCTTGAGGTAGCTGGGTGCGAGGGTTTTCATGGGGGATAGTGTGGCGCCAGGTGGCGAGACTGACAAGGTGCGGATTTGTGTCGTCAGGTTGGCGCTTGGCTTGAGGTTTTTGGCGCTTTTGAGATCGAGCGCCGCCCGCGCGGCGCTCGATATCCGCGCTAGCACGCACCGAAAGCCCTACACCAAGGCTGAACTCAATTACTGGACAAACGGTCCCCACGGGCAAAGCGCCAGGTGCGGATGATCTCCAGCCGGTCGAACTCGGCCAGATCCCCGGTAAACGGTGCAAAAGGCGCGGCCAGCCGCACGATGCGTTGCGCCGCCTGGTCCAGCACGGGCTGCCCGGATGATTCCAGTACCAGCACCTCGTACAGCGAGCCATCGCGGTTGATCGACACCATCATGCGCAAGTTGCCGTAGATCTGCTGTCGGCGTGCTTCGTCGGGGTAGTTGAGGTTACCCACGCGCTCGACCTTCTTGCGCCACTCTTCCTTGTACCAGGCGCCCTTGTCGCGCATGGTCGACGCGGCGTTCAGGCGATGGATGCGCGGGCGCTTGGCGTACATCTGCTGTTCGTTGGACAGCTCCGCTTCCAGGCTGGCGATCTGGCTGGACAACTGCGAGCTGTCGAAGTCCGGCGCCGGTGTGGCTGGCTTGGGCTGTGCTTTGCTTTCCTTGGGTTTGGGCTCGACCTTGTGCGGCTTGGGCGCAGTAGTCACCACCGCCGACTTTTTCGGGGGAGGGGGTGGGACCACCTCGGGCCTGGCTGCAGGCGGTGGGGTGATCTTGTTGATCTTGCTGTCCTGGAACGGCGCCAGCTCGGTGGTCTTGGGCACCGCTTTCTTGTCCAGGGTGCCGCTGCCTTGCTGGTTGTCCTGGGCCTGGAAGTCAGCCTTCTCGGGCGGTTTCTCGCTCTTGAAGGTGGCCAGGGTGATGTCCATGGTGTGGCGGATTTCGGCAGGCTTGACCACGGGGAAGCCGACGCCAAGGATCAGCGCCAGGTGCACCAGCGCAGCCAGGAACAGGGTGAAGCCAAGCCGGTCCGCAGGGCGAACACGGGGAGGCAGCAGGTCGGCAGGGACGTCAGCGGGCAGCGTCATCAGGTATCCAGCAACCGCAGGGCGGGGCAGCAGCTCAGTCGAATAGGACCGGCATCATACCCCACTCTACGGCTTTACTTCGCGTTGGCTGTCAGCGTGCCTTGAGCTTGCGATCAATGGCATCCATCAGCTTGCCACCGATATCGGTGTTGTAGGCGGCATCGATCTCGCGGATACAGGTGGGGCTGGTGACGTTGATTTCGGTGAGGTAGTCGCCGATCACGTCCAGGCCAACGAACAGCAGGCCCTTCTCGCGCAGCGTCGGGCCGACCTGGGCGGCGATCCAGCGGTCGCGCTCGGTCAGTGGGCGGGCTTCGCCACGCCCGCCCGCGGCCAGGTTGCCACGGGTTTCGCCGCTGGCCGGAATGCGTGCCAGGCAATAGTCCACTGGCTCACCATCGATCATCAGGATGCGCTTGTCGCCGTCCTTGATTGCCGGCAGGTAGGCTTGGGCCATGATCTGCTGGGTGCCCAGTGCGGTCAGGGTTTCCAGGATCACCGACAGGTTGGGGTCGCCCGCGCGGTGACGGAAGATCGACGTACCGCCCATGCCATCCAGTGGCTTGAGGATCACGTCGGCATGCTTGGCGGTGAATTCGCGAAGGATGTCCGGGCGGCGGCTGACCAGGGTCGGGGTGGTACATTGCGGGAACAGCGTGGCGAACATCTTCTCGTTGCAGTCGCGCAGGCTTTGCGGGCGGTTTACCACCAGTACGCCGTCGTTCTCGGCTTGTTCCAGCAGGTAAGTGCTATAGACGAACTCCATGTCGAAGGGCGGGTCCTTGCGCATCAGGATCACGTCCAGCTCGGCCAGCGGGCTGTCCTGCTCCTCGCCCAGTTCGAACCAGCGTGCAGGGTCGGCAAACACCGTCAGCGGGCGCATGCGGGCGCGGACCTTGCCTTCGCCCTGGTACAGGTCTTGCTGTTCCATGTAGAACAAGCTCCAGCCGCGTGCCTGGGCGGCCAGCAGCATGGCCAGCGAGCTGTCCTTCTTGTAGGAGATGGACGCGATGGGGTCCATTACAATGCCGAGGCGAACGCTCATGGGGGGTCCTCTTGGCGGCAGGTGGCCGCGGTGGATCGAAAGAAAAGTGGCTCAGGGTGGCGCCGGGAGCGCCGCCGGTCAAGGGGCGCGGCAGATGGAATGGCCACCCGGAGTGTGCTAAAAATGCAGCTGCAAGCCTTGAGCTACAAGCCTCAAGAAAAGAGCATCCATGCGCCGAGCTGCTTTCTTGCAGCTTGCCGCTTGCAACTTGCGGCTTCAATCCTACTGGTAGGCGTCTATGGAACAACCCCTGAAGGTGATGGTGATCGACGATTCCCGCACGATCCGCCGCACCGCGCAGATGTTGCTCGGTGAAGCGGGCTGCGAGGTAATCACCGCCAGCGATGGCTTCGATGCCCTGGCCAAGATCGTCGACCATCAGCCCAGCATCATTTTTGTCGATGTGCTGATGCCACGCCTGGACGGCTACCAGACCTGCGCGGTAATCAAGCACAACAGTGCCTTCAAGGACACCCCGGTTATCCTGCTGTCGTCCCGCGATGGGCTGTTCGACAAGGCCCGCGGCCGGGTGGTCGGTTCCGATCAGTTCCTGACCAAACCGTTCAGCAAGGAAGAACTGCTCGATGCGATCCGCGCCCATGTGCCCGGGTTCGCCACACCTCAACAACACGCACCCTGACCGAGCCCCGCCATGGCGCGGTCCTACTTTCCTGATGGGGAAACAGCATGGCCCGAGTTCTGATTGTCGACGACTCGCCGACAGAGATGTACAGATTGACCGAATGGCTGGAAAAGCACGGCTACCAGGTGCTCAAGGCCAGCAACGGTGCCGACGGCGTGGCCCTGGCCCGGCAGGACAAGCCCGACGCGGTGCTGATGGACATTGTCATGCCTGGCATGAACGGCTTCCAGGCCACCCGCCAGCTCAGCAAGGACCCGGAAACCAGCGCTATTCCAGTGATCGTGGTAACCACCAAGGACCAGGAAACCGACCGTATCTGGGCCACGCGCCAGGGTGCCCGTGACTTCCTGACCAAACCGGTGGAAGAGGAGGCGCTGATCGCCAAGCTCAAAGAAGTGCTGGGGGCTTGACCACCCGCCCGCAAGGCGCGTCGCTGACCGCCTTTGAGTTGTTGCTGGACATCGACCGGCGCTGCCGCCTGCTGGTCGCCGACCAGCCGCCGCAGGACAACCGCGTGCAGCAGTGGAGCGGCATTGGCTTTCGCATTGCCGGGCAGTGGTTCGTCGCGCCCATGGGCGAAGTGGCCGAGGTGCTGCGCGAACCGCGCAGTAGCCGCGTCCCCGGCGTGCAGCCGTGGGTGTGCGGGGTGGCCAACCTGCGTGGCCGGCTGTTGCCGGTGATGGACCTGAGCTGCTTCTTCGGCCTGGGCCACGCCGCACCGGGCAAGCAGCGGCGAGTGCTGGTGCTGGATCACGACGACCTGTTCGTCGGCTTGCTGGTCGACGAGGTGCTGGGCCTTCAGCACTTTGCCCTCGACAGCCTGCAGCTGTCGCCGCCGCAGCCTCTGATCCTTGCCGCTGCGCGCTTTGTGCAGGGGTATTTTCCGCGTGAACGTAACTGGGCGATCTTCAGCCCCTTTGCCTTGGCCCAGGCGCCAGGCTTTCTCGATGTGGCGTTATAGGACCTGCGAACGTGAACAAGCCTGCCACCCCCGTCACTGCCACCACCGTGAGCCCACGTACCCGCAGCATCGCGCAGATCACCGTGCTGTTCCTGATCCTGATCCTTTCGATCATCTTGCTGTTCGCCAACTTTGCTTACCTGAATACCCAATCCAACTACGACAAGCAGTACATCGGCCATGCCGGCGAGCTGCGCGTGCTGTCGCAGCGTATCGCCAAGAACGCCACCGAGGCGGCCACCGGCAAGGCCCTGGCTTTCAAGCTGCTGTCGGATGCACGCAATGATTTCGAACGACGCTGGGGCTACCTGCGCCAGGGTGACAGGTCCACTGGCCTGCCGCCTGCGCCACCTTCGGTGCGTGACGAGATGGAATCGGTACGCCGCGACTGGGAAAACCTGCGCAAGAACACCGACATCATCCTGGCCAGCGAGCAGACCGTGCTGTCGCTGCACCAGGTGGCAGCGACCCTGGCCGAGACCGTGCCGCAGTTGCAGGTGGAATACGAGAAAGTGGTCGAGATCCTGCTGCAGAGCGGTGCCCCGGCCAATCAGGTTGCGGTGGCCCAGCGCCAGCTGTTGCTGGCCGAACGTATCCTTGGCTCGGTCAACACCGTGCTGGCCGGTGACGACAGCGCCGCCCAGGCGGCCGATGCCTTCGGCCGTGACGCCGGGCGCTTTGGCCAGGTGCTGGAGGGCATGCTCAATGGCAATGCGACAATCCAGATAACCCGCGTCGAGGACGCCGATGCGCGTGCGCGGCTGGCCGAAATCGCCGAGTTGTTCCAGTTCGTTGCCGGTTCGGTGGATGAAATCCTCGAAACCTCCCCCGAACTGTTCCGTGTACGGGAGGCTGCGGGCAACATCTTCAGCCTTTCGCAAACCCTGCTCGACGAAGCGTCGCACCTGGCGAACGGTTTCGAGAACCTGGCTGGCGGGCGCACCCTCGACACCGTTGGCGGCTATGCCCTGGGGCTGCTGGCGCTGGCCTCGATCATCCTCATCGGCCTGGTCATGGTGCGCACCACCAACCGCCAACTGCGCGAGACCGCAGAAAAGAACGAACGCAACCAGCAGGCCATCATGCGCCTGCTCGACGAAATCGAAGAGCTGGCAGATGGCGACCTGACGGTAACCGTATCGGTGACTGAAGACTTTACCGGCGCCATTGCCGACTCGATCAACTATTCCGTGGACCAGTTGCGCGACCTGGTCGCCACCATCAACCACAGTGCAATGCAGGTCGCTGCCGCCGTGCAGGACACGCAGAACACTGCGCGGCAGCTGGCCAAGGCCTCCGAGCACCAGGCTGCACAGATCAGCGAGGCGTCCGAGGCGGTGGGCGACATGGTCGAGTCGATCGATCGGGTTTCGGCGCATGCTTACGAATCGGCCAAGGTGGCCGAGCGTTCGGTGGCTATCGCCAACAAGGGCAACGAGGTGGTGCACAACACCATCAACGGCATGGACAACATTCGCGAGCAGATCCAGGACACCGCCAAGCGGATCAAGCGTCTGGGCGAGTCCTCCCAGGAAATCGGCGACATCGTCAGCCTGATCGACGACATTGCCGACCAGACCAACATTCTTGCCCTGAACGCCGCTATCCAGGCCTCGCTGGCCGGTGAGGCCGGCCGCGGATTTGCCGTGGTTGCCGACGAGGTGCAGCGCCTGGCTGAGCGCTCATCGTCTGCCACCCGCCAGATCGAGGCGCTGGTGCGTACCATCCAGGCCGATACCAACGAGGCGGTGATCTCCATGGAGCAGACCACCGCCGAAGTGGTGCGTGGTGCACGCCTGGCCCAGGATGCCGGGGTGGCGCTGGCCGAGATCGAAGGGGTATCGCAGAACCTCGCCGACCTTATCCACAGCATCTCCGACGCTGCCCAGTTGCAGACCTCGTCGGCCGGGCAGATCTCCCACACCATGGCGGTGATCCAGCAGATTACCGCGCAAACCTCTGCCGGCTCCGGTGCCACCGCCGACAGCATCCGCCACTTGGCCCGCATGGCCAGCGAGATGCGCCGTTCGGTGTCCGGTTTCACCCTGCCACCACCGACCGAGCCGCGTTAAGGAATAGTGACCATGGCTTCTGCAGTAAGCCCCGAGCGTCACGAAACAGTGGCGCTGGCCTGGACCAAGGCCGCCATCCTCGATTGCCTGGGCCAGGCACGGCAGGCGCTGGAGCGCTTTGCCGGCGAGACGGGTGACCTGTCGATGATGGCTTTCGTGGTCGACAACCTGCATCAGGTGCACGGCTGCCTGCGTATGCTCGAACTGCGCGGCGCCACGCGCCTGGCCGAGGAGCTGGAGCTGTTCGCCAAGGCATTGGCCGACGGCCAGGTCAGCCCCCGGGGTGATTGCCTGGGCGCATTGTTCCGCGGCCTGGAGCAGTTGCCCTCGTACCTGGAGCGGTTGCGCGGTGCCCGCCACGACCTGCCACTGGTCATGCTGCCGTTGCTCAACCAGCTGCGTGCCTGCCGTGGGGAGGAACCGCTGGCCCAGGCCAGCCTGATGACCGGTGCCGCCCAACGCTTTGCGGGTGACGATGACCTTGCCAACCTCGACCTGTCGCTGGGCAACTGGCGTGACCAGCTGCAGGCCGGGTCGGGGCGCGATGCGCTGCGTTCGGTGGTGACTGCACTGTGCGACGACTTGATGCGCATCAAGGAGCGCCTGGACCAGTACGGCCGCGGCGACCGTCAGCACAGCGAGCAGCTCGATGCGCTGCTGGCACCGTTGCGCCACGTGGCTGACACCCTGGCGGTACTGGGCTTTCAGCAACCGCGGCGGGTGATCATCGACCAGGTGTTGGCGTTGCAGGCATTGGCTCAGGGCGAGCGGGCGGTGGACGACGCGGTGTTGATGGACGTGGCGGGGGCCCTGCTGTACGTGGAGGCCTCCCTGAACGGCATGGTCGGCCCTTTGGAGGAAAGCGGCCAAGGCAGCCTGCCAGGCTCGGACCTGGCGGAGATACGCCAGCTGGTGCTGCATGAAGCGCTGAACGTGTTGCAGCAGGCCAAGGATCTGATCGGCGATTACCTGGAGTCCGACTGGCCCCGGCAACGCCTGCAACCCTTGCCGGGGCTGTTGCAGCAGATCCGCGGGGCACTGGCCATGTTGATGCTGCCCGCCGTGGCCGAGCTGTTTGTCGGCTGCGTAAGCTATGTGCAGCGTTGGTTGCAGCACCTGGAGGAAGAGCCGCCGGTTGATGAGCTGACGCACTTGGCTGAGGCGCTGAGCGCTGCCGAATGCTACCTGCAATGGCGGGCGGCCGACCCGCTGGCCGATGGCCAACCCTTTATCGAGATGGCGCGGGCCAGCTTGGCGGCGCTGGGTGTGCAGTGCGCGGTGGTTGGGGCCAGCGCAGACCTGGACGGCAGTGGCGACGGCATCGATGACGAGCTTCGCGAGGTGTTCCTTGATGAAGCGGGCGAGCTGCTGCCGGAAATCGAGCGCCACTGGCTGCGCTGGCGTGCCGACAACCAGCAGCGCGAGGCGCTGGGCGAAGTGCGTCGCGCGCTGCATACACTCAAAGGCAGTGGCCGCATGGTGCATGCCGAGGCGGTGGCTGAACTGGCCTGGGGCGCCGAGCACCTGCTGAACCGGGTGCTCGAGGGCCGCAGCGTGCTCACCCCGGAAGGGGTTGTAGCGCTGCAGCAGGTGTTCGTTCACCTGCCTGACTTGCTGGCCGACTTTGCCGCCGGCCAGTTGCCGCAACTGACTGAAATCGAGCAATTGGCCGGGCACCTGCACAGCCTGGCCGAAAACGATGCCCCGGCGGCTGCCGGTGTCGATGGCCTCGATCCGCAGTTGCTGGGCATTTTTCGTACCGAGGCGCAGGGCCATCTGGCTAGCCTTGAGGTTTATCTGCAAAGCGCCGGTGGCCACGACACGCCGGTCAGTGATGACTTGCAGCGTGCCTTGCACACACTCAAAGGCAGTGCCGCCATGGCCGGGGTGATGCCGGTCGCCGAACTGGCCACCGCCTTCGACCGCCTGGCCCGTGAATACAAGGGTCATCAACTGCCACTGCAAATGGCCGAGATGGAGTGGCTGGAAGCTGCGCGGTCGTTGTTCCATCTGGGCTTGGCGCAACTCGATAGCACACCGCTGGCCGCCATTCCCGGCGCCGCGGAACTGATCGAGCAGGTGGGCCAGGCCGTGGACGGCCGCCTGGCCAGTCTGCATGAAGACTCGCACCCTGCCGGCCGCAGCAAGCGTGATCCGCAGTTGGTCGCCAGCTTCCTGGCGCAGGCCATGGACATTCTGCTCGATGCAGAGACGTTGTTGTCGCGCTGGCAGCAACAGCCCGCCCAGCGTGACGCACTGGATAACCTGCTCGACCAGATGACCACCCTGGGGCACGCTGCGCACCTGGCCGACCTGTGGCAGATGGATGAGGTGTGCGAGGCGTTGCTGGACCTGTATGGCGCGGTGGAGGAGGGCAGCCTGCCTGCCGATTCCCGCTTCTTCAGCCAGGCGCAGCGGGCCCATGAAGCGTTGCTGGACATGCTGGACGAAGTGGCGGCCGGACAGGATATTCCACCGCGCCCGGAGCTGGTCGACAGCCTGCGCAACCTGCTGGACCAGGCCCTGGCGCCGGATGCCACCGGCCTGGTGGGCATCGATACGGTCACACCGCTGCACCCGGACATGGACCTGGCCGATACCTTGGGGCTGCCGCACCCGCCGTTGCAGCCGCAGGTGGCAGAGCCGCTTGCCGAGGCACCGGAAAGCCCCGGCGAAGAGCTGCTGGAAGTGTTCCTGGAAGAAAGCTCGGACATCGTCGAGAGCGCCGCAGCGGCCCTGGCGCGCTGGCAGGCCGACCCGCGCAGCAGCGTCGAGGTGGACAACCTGATGCGCGACCTGCACACCCTCAAAGGCGTGGCGCGCATGGTCGAAATCACCCCGATCGGCGACCTGGCCCACGAACTGGAGTTCCTCTACGAGCTGTTGGCTGCGGGTAGATTGCCGCCAAGCGCGCCACTGTTCGCACTGCTGCAGAACTGCCACGACCGGCTGGCGCATATGCTTGACGCTGTGCGCCTGGGGCAGCCGCTGCATGCCGCCACGGCGCTGATCGACTACATTCGAAACTTCAGCAGCGCCGCACTGACAGACACTGCCGCAGGCCAGGGGCCGCCAGAAGCTGCGACCGCCGAAGTTCCGGCAGCAGCACCAGAGCGGGCACCGGGTGACATGGTCAAGGTCGACGCCGAGCTGCTCGACGACCTGGGTAACCTGGCCGGCGAGCACTCGATCATCCGTGGGCGCATCGAGCAGCAGGTCAACGACGCGCAGTTCGCCCTCAACGAGATGGAAACCACACTCGAGCGCATGCGTGATCAGTTGCTGCGTCTGGATGTCGAGACCCAGGGGCGAATCTCCAGCCGGCAGCAGTTCGAAGGCGATGCCTATGACGACTTCGACCCGCTGGAAATGGACCGCCACTCCCAGCTGCAGCAGCTGTCACGGGCCCTCTTCGAGTCTGCCTCGGACCTGCTGGACCTGAAGGAGACCCTGGCTCAGCGCGCTCAGGAGGCCTACAGCCTGCTGCAGCAGCAGGCGCGGGTGAACAGCCAGTTGCAGGAGGGCCTGACTGCCACCCTGATGGTGCCGTTCGAGCGCCTGGTGCCGCGCTTGCAGCGCGTGGTGCGGCAGGTGGCCAGCGAGCTGGGCAAGCAGGTGGAACTGGTGGTTGGCAATGCCGAGGGCGAACTGGACCGCAGTGTGCTGGAGCGTATGGTGGCGCCGCTGGAGCATATGCTGCGCAACGCCGTTGACCACGGCCTGGAAAGCCGCGCAATGCGCCTGGCCGCCGGCAAGCCGGAGCAGGGCACCATTCACCTGAATTTGCTGCATGAGGGCGCCGATATCGTCATCGAAATGACGGATGATGGTGCTGGCGTGCCTCTGGAAGCGGTGCGGCGCAAGGCCATCAAGCGCGGCCTGCTGGACCCGCAGGCGCAGTTGAGTGACCACGAAATCCTGCAGTTCATCCTGCGGCCAGGCTTTTCCACCGCCGAAAAGATTACCCAGATTTCCGGGCGTGGGCTGGGCATGGATGTGGTGCACGAGGAGGTCAAGCAACTGGGTGGCTCGATGAGTATCGAGTCGGCGCCGGGCAAGGGGGCGCGTTTCCTGATCCGCCTGCCGTTCACCGTGTCGATCAACCGTGCGCTGATGGTGCACCTGGGCGAAGAGCAATACGCCATTCCGCTCAATACCATCGAGGGCATCGTCCGCGTGCCACCTGCCGAGCTTGCGGCGTGCTACCAGCTGGACTCGCCGCGCTATGTCTATGCCGGCCACGAATACGAGCTGCGCTACCTGGGCGAGTTGCTGCAAGGCCTGCCGCGCCCGGCGCTGCTGGGGCAAAGTGTGCCGTTGCCGGTGCTGCTGGTGCATTCCAAGGAGCAGTCGTTTGCCATCCAGGCCGACAACCTGTCGCCCAGCCGTGAGATCGTGGTGAAAAGCCTGGGGCCGCAGTTTGCCGCGGTTGCCGGGTTATCGGGGGCGACACTGCTGGGCGATGGCCGGGTGGTACTGATTCTTGACCTGCTGGGCCAGCTGCGCGGCCAGCAGCGACGGCTGGCCCGCCTGCCCGGAGGCGGTAGCCAACGCCAGTTGCTTGGCCCTGCACCGCGCCGTGCCTTGTTGGTGATGGTGGTGGACGATTCGGTAACCGTACGCAAGGTCACCAGCCGCCTGCTGGAGCGCCACGGCATGAGCGTGCTCACGGCCAAGGATGGCGTCGATGCCATGGCCCTGCTGGAAGAGCACCGGCCCGACGTGTTGTTGCTGGACATCGAAATGCCGCGCATGGACGGCTTCGAGGTGGCCACACGCATCCGCCGTGACGCACGGTTGAAAGACTTGCCGATCATCATGATCACCTCGCGTACCGGGCAGAAGCACCGGGACCGCGCCATGGCCATCGGCGTCAACGAATACCTGGGCAAGCCGTACCAGGAGTCGCTGCTGTTGCAGAGCATCGCCCACTGGAGCCAGGCCCATGCTTGAACTGATTTCCGGCCAGCGCAGCAGCCTGACCGGGCTGTTGCTACCGTTGGGGGACCGCACGCTGGTGTTGCCCAACGTGGCGGTGGCCGAGTTGAGCGGGCAGCGTAACCTGGTGTGCCAGCATGGCGACCCCGCCTGGCACCTGGGGTGGATTGACTGGCGTCAGCAACGCCTGCCGTTGATCGGTTTCGAGGCCGCGTGCGGTGGTGAGACGCCGTGCGGGGAGCGGGCTCGCGTGGTGGTGCTCAATGCTTTGGGCGATACCGGTTTGCGGTACCTGGCGCTGTTGCTGCAGGACATTCCGCGCTCGTGCAAGCTCGACAGCCAGCTGAACTACGTGGATGTGGCGCTGGGCAGGTTGGAGCTGGCGGCGGTGCAGGTGGGTGAGCAGGTGGCGCGGGTGCCGGACCTGGTCGCCTTGGAAAGGCTGGTGCGTGACGCGGATCTGCAACCTGATCTTGGTTAGGATGTGAGGCGCAGGGCCTGGTCGTCTGGGGTGGGGATTTGTGTCGCGATAGGGCTGCGCAGCAGCCCCGGCGGTTCATGCTGTGGCAATGACAACCTGGGGCCGCTTCGCGCCCCTTTCGCGACACAAGGCCGCTCCCACAAAGAGCGAAGCCATCAGCATCACATCAGGAACCCTGCCCACTTCAGGAGGTCTGTGTTTGCATGTATTACGGTGAACGCTTCAACGCCTGGACCCACCTGGTCGGTGCCGTCCTCGCTGCTATTGGTGCCATCTGGCTGATCGTGGTCGCGGGCCTGCAAGGCGACCCGTGGAAGATCGTCAGCTTCTCCATCTACGGCGGCACGCTGCTGTTGCTGTACAGCATCTCCACCCTGTACCACAGCACCCGTGGGCGGGCGAAAGTGATCATGCGCAAGCTCGACCACCTGTCGATCTATCTGCTGATTGCCGGCAGCTACACGCCGTTTTGCCTGGTCAGCCTGCGCGGCCCTTGGGGATGGAGCCTGTTCGGCGTGGTCTGGGGGCTGGCGATCATCGGCATGTTGCAAGAGATCAAGCCGCGCTCCGAGGCGCGGATCCTGTCGATCATCATCTATGCGGTAATGGGCTGGATCGTGCTGGTGGCAGTCAAACCACTGCTGAACTCGCTGGGCACTGCAGGCTTCGCCTGGCTGGCTGCCGGCGGCGTGTTCTACACCGTCGGCATCATTTTCTTCGCTTTCGACAGCCGCTTCCGCCACTGGCATGGCATCTGGCACCTGTTCGTGATCGCTGGCAGCCTGATGCACTTCGTGGCGGTGTCGTTCTACGTGCGCTAGTTAAAAATCGCCCCACAACTGCTGTGCCACCGACAGCGCCACCACCGGCGCGGTCTCGGTGCGCAGCACGCGCGGGCCAAGGCGTGCTGCGTGGAAGCCGGCGGCTTTGGCCTGCTCGACTTCGGCCTCGCTAAGGCCGCCTTCGGGGCCGATCAGGAAGGCCAGTGTTGCGGGCTTTTCATGGCTGGTGAGCGGCTCGGCCACCGGGTGCAGGACCAGTTTCAGGTCAGCCTTGGTGCTGCTCAACCATTCCGCCAGGGGCACGGGTGGGTGAATGACTGGCAAGGTAGAACGCCCGCATTGTTCACAGGCGCTGATCGCCACTTGGCGCCAGTGGGCCAGGCGCTTGTCGGCGCGTTCGTCTTTCAGGCGCACTTCGCAGCGTTCGCTGACGATCGGGGTGATTTCGTTGGCGCCAAGTTCGGTGGCCTTCTGGATCGCCCAGTCCATGCGCTCGCCACGGGAGAGGCCCTGGCCCAGGTGCACATGCAGCGGTGAATCGGCCTGGCCGGCAAAGGCCTGGTCAAGGCTGACGCGGACAGTTTTCTTGCCCACCTCGAGCAACTGACCACGGAATTCCTGGCCGCTGCCATCGAACAGCTGCACGGCGTCGCCGGGTGCCATGCGCAGCACGCGGCCAATGTAATGGGCCTGGGCCTCGGGCAGGTCGTGCTCGCCAAGGCTCAGGGGGGCGTCGATGAAGAAGCGGGACAGTCTCATGGGTTTGCTCGGTAAATAGAGAGACGCAGATCCCCTGTGGGAGCGGGCGTGCCCGCGAATCAGGCGCCGCGGTGCCTGGCAAGGGCTTCGCCCTTGTTCGCGGGCTCGCCCGCTCCCACAGGAAAAGTGGTGTGGCGAATTGCCGGGCCTAGCCCGGGTCGCGGAAGTCGGGGTGGAAGTTGGCCGGCACTGCGACACTGATGCTGTCGCGGGTGGCGATATCGATGCCTTCGCTGGCCACTTCGGCAAGGAAGTCGATCTGCTCGGGGGTGATCACGTAAGGCGGCAGGAAATACACCACGCTGCCCAGCGGTCGCAGCAGGGCGCCGCGGGTCAGGGCGTGCTCGAACACCTTCAGGCCACGGCGCTCCTGCCAGGGGTAGGCAACCTTGCCTGCCTTGTCTTGAACCATTTCGATGGCCAGGGCCATGCCAGTCTGGCGTATTTCGGCAACATGAACATGATCGGCCAAATGTGCAGTGGCTGTGGCCATGCGCGTGGCCAGGGCCTTGTTGGCCTCGATCACGTTGTCCTGCTCGAAGATATCCAGGGTCGCCAGCGCTGCAGCGCACGCCAGCGGGTTGCCGGTGTAGCTGTGCGAGTGCAGGAACGCGCGCAGTGTCGGGTAGTCGTCGTAGAACGCCTGGTACACCTTGTCGGTGGTCAGGCAGGCGGCCAGCGGCAGGTAGCCGCCGGTCAGGGCCTTGGACAGGCACAGGAAATCCGGGCGGATGCCGGCTTGCTCGCAGGCGAACATCGTGCCGGTGCGGCCGAAGCCCACGGCGATCTCGTCATGGATCAGATGCACGTCGTAGCGGTCGCAGGCCTCGCGCAACAACTTGAGATACACCGGGTGGTACATGCGCATGCCACCGGCACCCTGTATCAGCGGCTCGACGATCACGGCGCTGATCGAGGCGTGGTGTTCAGCCAGGGTCTGCTCCATGGCCTGGAACATGGTGCGCGAGTGCTCTTCCCAGCTCATGCCCTCGGGGCGCAGGTAGCAGTCAGGGCTTGGCACCTTGAGTGTGTCGAGCAGCAGCGCCTTGTAGGTTTCGGTGAACAGCGGCACATCACCCACCGACATGGCGGCAATGGTTTCGCCGTGATAGCTGTTGGTCAGGGTGACGAAGCGCTTCTTGTCCGGTTTGCCGATGTTCTGCCAGTAGTGGAAGCTCATCTTCAGCGCCACCTCGATGCACGACGAGCCATTGTCGGCATAGAACACTCGGTCGAGACCGGCCGGGGTCATGGCGACCAGGCGCTCGGACAGCTCGATCACTGGCTGATGACTGAAACCGGCCAGGATCACGTGCTCGAGCTGGTCGACCTGGTCCTTGATGCGCTGGTTGATGCGCGGGTTGGCATGGCCGAAGACGTTGACCCACCAACTGCTCACCGCATCCAGATAGCGTTTGCCCTCGAAGTCCTCCAGCCACACGCCTTCGCCGCGCTTGATCGGGATCAGCGGCAGCTGCTCGTGGTCTTTCATCTGGGTACAGGGGTGCCACAGGACCTTGAGGTCGCGTTGCATCCACTGATCATTGAGGCCCATGGGCACTTCTCCTGGCTTTGCGGCGTGGTTCGACCGCGTAAGCCTAAGCAATGCCGCAGGGCAGGACAACCGCTGCCGTTCAATGGCGGTGGGTGCCGGTCCATTCCAGCTTGCGGATATGCACGGTGCCGGCGTGCGAGGTGGAGATGGTCAGGCGCCGAAAGGGGCCGTCAATCACTTGGTAGTAGGGGTGTGTAGCGATCGGGCCCGGGCGAGCGTCCCGGAAGCCGCTACCTTCGAGGGTGAGCCAGTAAAAAATGCGAGGGGATGGCGCAACCAGGTCATAGTCGATGTTCTCGGCATCGAACAACATGTGCAGGTCTTCGCTCAGAAAGTCGCTGACTACGTAGTATTCCAGCCGCAGGGACTCGACCTCTTGAGCGAACGCAATCGAAATTTCGCTGTGCTCACCAATGACCAGCTCGGTACCGTCCTCGCCCTTGAAGGCTTCGTGAAAGCCGATCCAGGACGTGCTGCTGGCGTGGAAGCTCAGGCCTGAGGCTGTGCGAAGTGTCTGCCTGTGTAACAGAAGCTGCCGCTCCACTTGGTTGAAACGCTCCTCGAAGATCATGCGCAGCCCCCCCTGGCGGGCTTTTGGCCATCTTCGCCAGCTTCGCCTACCACCCTGTGACGTGGCTACTGGCAAAAATGTCAGTTGCCAAAAGGACTTGATGTCACTGCGCTGGCAGGGTGACCGGACCTGACGTATTCTTAACGCATCTTCCCGGGGCATTCCTGCCTCTCCCCGTTTCTGTAACCTCTGACTCGGAGTTCGCCGACATGGCTGCTGCTTGGGTGCGCCTGTGCGCGTTGGTATTGATTGGTGTGTCCAGCGGCGCTGCGCTGGCAAAAGACAAGACGCCCACGGCGATTGTCGTGGGGGGTGGCCTGGCAGGCCTGACGGCAGCCTACGAGCTGCAGAACAAAGGCTGGCAGGTGACCCTGCTGGAGGCCAAGGCGGGCATGGGTGGGCGTTCGGGCCTGGCCACCAGCGAGTGGATCGGCAACGCCAAGGCACAGCCGGTGCTCAACCAGTACCTCGACCGTTTCAAACTTGAAACACTGCCGGCGCCCGAGTTCGTGCGTACCCCGGGTTACTTGATTGACGGCGAATACTTCAGCGCCAGCGACCTGGCCACCAAGCAACCGGCCACTGCTGAGGCGCTCAAGCGTTACGAGAAAACCCTTGATGACCTGGCCCGTTCGATCGATGACCCGCTGAACCCGCAGGCAACCAGCACGCTGTTCGCCCTTGACCAGATCAACGTCTCCACCTGGCTGGACAAACTGCAACTGCCGGCCACCGCCCGTCAGTTGATCAATCAGCAGATCCGCACCCGCTACGATGAACCGTCGCGCCTGTCGCTGCTGTACTTCGCCCAGCAGAACCGCGTGTACCGCGGCGTCAGCGACCGCGACCTGCGGGCCGCGCGCCTGCCCGGTGGCAGCCCGGTGCTGGCCCAGGCTTTCGTCAAGCAGTTGAAAACCATCAAGACCAGCTCGCCGGTTACCGCCATTGTCCAGGACAAGGATGGTGTCACGGTAAAAGTCGGCAGCGTCGGCTACAAGGCGGATTATCTGGTCATGGCTGTGCCCCTGCGCGCGCTGGCCAAGATTCAGATGACCCCTGGCCTGGACAGCCAACACCTGGCGGCGCTCAAGGGCACCAACTATGGTTGGCGCGACCAGATCATGCTCAAGTTCAAGAAACCCGTATGGGAAAGCCGCGCACGCATGTCGGGCGAAATCTTCAGTAACGCCGGCCTCGGCATGCTGTGGGTCGAACCGGCGCTCAAGGGTGGTGCCAATGTGGTGATCAACCTGTCCGGCGATAACGCTCGCCTGCTGCAGGCGTTTGGTGAAAAGCAGATGGTCGACCAGGTGTTGATCCGTCTGCATGCGTTCTACCCACAGGCCCGTGGTGCTTTCACCGGTTACGAGGTCAAGCGATACAGCGCGGACGCTGGCACGGGTGGTGCCTACCTGGCCTACGGCCCGGGGCAGATCAGCAAATACTGGCGCCTGTGGGAACGTCCGGTGCAGCGCATTACCTTTGCCGGTGAGCACACGGATGCCCTGTATCCGGGCACTCTGGAAGGCGCCCTGCGCAGTGGCCAGCGTGCGGCCAGCCAGGCACAGGACCTGTTGGCAGGCAAGTCGTTCGACCCGGCCAAGGCGCTGCCGGTTGCGGCGGCGGCAGGTGCGGTGGCCGCCAAGGAGAGCAAGGGCGGATTCTTCTCCAATATGTTCGGCGGTTCGTCCGACAAGGGCGACAAAGCTGACAAGGCGCCGGCCAAAGCTGAACCTAAGCAGGCCGAAGAGGCCAAGCAGGACAAGCCAGGCTTCTTCAAGCGCCTGTTTGGCGGGGCGGAAACGCCAGAGGTGAAGGCTGAGCCAATAGCCAAGGCTGAGGAAGTGGCGCCTGCACCTGCGCCCGCTCCACAGGCGGCTCCGGCTCCTGCCGCGCCTGCGCCCGCTCCACAGGCGGCTCCGGCTCCTGCCGCGCCTGCGCCCGCTCCACAGGCGGCTCCGGCTCCTGCCGCGCCTGCGCCTGTAGCCAAGGAAGCGGCCGCCAAGCCTGCGGCAACCAAAGCCGCTCCCGCCAAGCATGCGCCCGCGCACAAGCCAGCCCACAAGCCTGCCGAGACGAAGAAGGCGACAGCCAAGTCGGAGCCTGCGAAGAAGGCTGTAACCAATACCCAGGCCAAGGCGGGCTGATCGATCGACAGTGTCGGCCTGTTCGCAGCCTAAGGGCCGACACTGCAGCCCGAACTCTCCGACTATCGTTAATGTTTTCTTAATGGTCAGCTAACAGAATAAATATCGGATTCCTCGATAATCCAAAGCAATTTTTTCCGCTTTTCTTCGATACGTTACGCGTTAGTCTGTGCATAGCTTTCACGGGGAAACACGCAACATGCAACTGCGCAATTCACCTTCTCGCTACGGCGTGGTCAGCATCATCCTGCACTGGGGCGTAGCACTCGCAGTCTTCGGCCTGTTCGGCCTGGGCCTGTGGATGGTCGGCCTCGACTACTACAGCCCATGGCGCAAAGCTGGCCCGGACCTGCACAAGAGCATCGGCCTGGTGCTGCTGGCGGTGATGCTGCTGCGGGTAGTCTGGCGTTTCATCAGCCCGCCACCACCGGCACCCACCAACCACGGCGCAATCACACGCCTGGCGGCCAAGCTGGGCCACCTGGCCCTGTACCTTGGTCTGTTTGCGGTGATGGCTGCCGGTTACCTGATTTCCACCGCCGACGGCGTCGGCATTCCGGTGTTTGGCCTGTTCGAAGTGCCGGCACTGATCAGCGACCTGCCTGACCAGGCAGATGTGGCGGGTGTGGTTCATTTGTGGCTGGCTTGGGGGCTGGTGATTTTTGCCGTGCTGCATGCCCTTGCCGCGCTCAAGCATCATTTCATCGACCGTGACGCGACCCTGACTCGCATGCTGGGCCGCAAAGCTTGACTCTCAACCTCAATTACACAGGAAGGAACAGGATGTTGAAAAAGACTTTTGCCGCTCTGGCGCTCGGTACCGCTCTGCTCTCTGCTGGCCAGGCCATGGCTGCCGAGTACAAGATCGACAAGGAAGGCCAGCACGCGTTCGTTGACTGGAAAATCAGCCACCTGGGCTACAGCTTCATCCACGGTACTTTCAAGGATTTCGACGGCAACTTCAGCTGGGACAGTGCCAAGCCTGAAGCCAGCAAGATTAGCGTCGACTTGAAAACTGCCAGCCTGTGGTCGAACCACGCCGAGCGTGACAAGCACATCGCCAGCGCTGACTTCCTCGACGTGAAGAAGTACCCGGACGCCAAATTCGTCTCCACCAGCGTCAAGTCGACTGGCGACAAGACTGCTGACGTGACTGGCGACCTGACCATGCACGGTGTCACCAAACCGGTGACGTTCAAAGCTACCTTCAACGGTGAAGGCAAGGACCCATGGGGTGGTGAGCGCGCAGGCTTCAACGCCACCACAACGCTGAACCTGAACGACTTCGGCATCAAAGGCCCAGGCGCTACTTCGCAGACCCTGGACCTGGATATCAGTGTTGAAGGTGTGAAGCAGAAGTAATTTCTGCTAGCTGAAGACCGAGGGGGCCGCTTTGCGGCCCTATCACGACACAAGGCCGCTCCCGCAGAGAATTTCTTGATCTCTGCAGGAGCGGCCTTGTGTCGTGATAGGGCTGCCAAGCAGCCCCCTCGGTACTTCTATCAGCCCTTGCGGGTCAGCAGCGCCGGGCGCTCACCGCGTGGGCGGCTTGGCAGGTCATCCAGTTGCTCAGGCGTCGGGAAACGGTCCAGTTTGGACTCCTTGCGAATGATCACTGGCTGTTTTTCCGGCTGACGCGGGTTGCGCACGGCCGGCTCTTGCCGGGCAGCATCGTCACGCGCAGGGCGACCACGGCCACCGCCGCCATCACGACGGGCACCACCACCGTTATTGGCACGGGGCGGGCGTTTCTCTCCGCCGGCACTGCCACCACTGCGTGGCTGGCCGCCATTGCGGGCTTGGCCTTGGCCGCCAGCGTTGCTGCGTTGACCATTGCCTTGCCCCTGACCTTGGCCGGCAGCACCTGGGCGGCGGTTGCGGCCCTGGTTCTTGCCCTGGTACGGACTGACATAGTCGGCGCGGTTACCGAAGTTATCGACTTCGTCGTCCAGGAACTCTTCCGGGTCGCGGTCTGCTGGCGGTTTCGGCACGCCGTTATTGCTGGCCTGCTGTGGGCGTGGCTTCTTGTCACGCGGCTTGCGCGGCTGCTGCTTGTCGCCGCTCTTTTCCTTGTCGTCCGGCTTGGCCGCAGCTTGCTGCCTGGCTTTGCCTTTGTCCTTGCCTTTGTCCTTGCGGCCGCCGTTGCTGTCTTTGGCACCTTCGCCACGGGCTTGCTGGTTGCGGCCACCGCGGCCGTTGTTTTGCGGGCGCTCGCGTGTTTCAGGCTTCTCGGCTTCGACCTGGCTGGCGTCGAAGCCCATCAGGTCGCCATCCGCGATGCGCTGCTTGGTCACCCGCTCGATGCTCTTGAGCAGCTTTTCTTCATCTGGCGCGACCAGGGAAATAGCTTCGCCCGAACGACCGGCACGGCCGGTACGGCCAATGCGGTGGACGTAGTCTTCCTCGACATTCGGCAGCTCGAAGTTGACAACGTGGGGCAACTGGTCGATGTCCAGGCCGCGGGCAGCGATGTCGGTGGCGACCAGTACGCGCACGCTGTTGGCCTTGAAATCGGCCAAAGCCTTGGTGCGGGCGTTCTGGCTCTTGTTGCCGTGGATCGCGGCGGCGGTCAGACCTTGCTTCTCCAGGTACTCGGCCAGGCGGTTGGCACCGTGCTTGGTTCGGGTGAACACCAACACCTGTTCCCAGGCGCCCAAGGTGATCAGGTGCGCCAGCAGGGCACGCTTGTGGCTGGCAGGCAGCCGGTACACCCGCTGCTCGATACGCTCGACGGTGGTGTTCGGCGGGGTGACCTCGATACGCTCCGGGTTGTGCAGGAGCTTGTCGGCGAGGTCGGTGATGTCCTTGGAGAAGGTGGCCGAGAACAGCAGGTTCTGCCGCTTGGCCGGCAGGCGGGCGAGCACCTTCTTGACGTCGTGGATGAAACCCATGTCGAGCATGCGATCGGCTTCATCAAGTACCAGGATTTCCACGTGGGCCAGGTCGACCTTGCCTTGCCCGGCCAGGTCGAGCAGGCGGCCTGGACAGGCGACCAGCACATCAACGCCTTTGGCAATGGCCTGGATCTGCGGGTTCATGCCAACGCCGCCGAAGATGCAGGCGCTGACCAGTGGCAGGTCACGGGCATAGACTTTGAAACTGTCATGCACCTGGGCTGCCAGTTCGCGGGTCGGTGTCAGGACCAGTACGCGAGGCTGGCGCGGGCCATGGCGCTGCGATTTGTCGGGATGGCCGGCCGGGAACAGGCGCTCGAGAATCGGCAGGGCGAAGCCGCCGGTTTTACCCGTACCTGTCTGTGCGGCAACCATCAGGTCGCGGCCTTGCAACACGGCGGGAATGGCCCGCTGTTGCACGGGGGTCGGCTGGGTGTAGCCCGCAGCCTCGATAGCGCGGACAAGAGCCTCGGAGAGACCGAGGGAAGCAAAGGACATGGGCGATCCTGTTCTCGTGTGGGCTGGGCCCGTTGGGATGTTCTGCCTGGCGCGACGGGCATCGGTGAAATGCGATCGCGTCCGGTCCAGCTGGGCTTTCACTGCACATCCGGGAAACGGAGGCTGGACGCGAAGGGGCGTCGGTGCCGATCGGGATGCCTGTTGCGAGGCCGAGCGTCCGGGCGTGAGCCGGGCGGGAAGGCCCGAGTATAACAGAGCTATCGCGCTGTGCTGCTTTCCTGCTGCTCAACGGCGTTGAGAATATTTCCAGTGTCGCTTGTATAGCGGTTGCTGATCGCTGCGTAGGCCGGTTCCTGCTTGAACCGCTGCAGCTCTTCGGCAAAGGCCACGGCCAGTGCCTCGCGCCCAGGCTTGCGCACCAGGCCCAAATACTGCGCCTGGCGGCTGACCACCAGCGGCAGTTCTTCGACTTGCTGTTGCAGGCCGAGCTGGCGGAGCAGGTAATGCCCGACCCTGCGGTCGGTGATCGCCAGGTCGATACGGCCCAGCACCAGCTTGCCGAAGTTGGCTTCGTGGGTGGGTGCGGCTTCGCGCTTGAAGTGCGGGGCCTCGGTGAACGCTTTACCGTAGGCGTAGCCGGGTGATGTGCCGACGGTGAGGCCGGCGAGATCGTCCAGGTGGGTGACGGCATGGCGGCGCGAGCGGCTTTGGAACAGGACGAATTCGACTTCCGACATGGGTTCGGAGCCATACACCATGTAGGGTTGGCGCGCGTCCGTCTGGAAGATGTCGAGAATGCCATCGGCCAGGCCCTGTTCAGCCATCGCCAAGCAGCGCTTCCAAGGCAGGAATTGCCACTCCACCTCGACGCCGAGGCGTGCGAAGACCTGGCTGGCGACTTCGTAGTCGATGCCGCGCGGTTGGCCGTTGTGCTGAAACACATAAGGTGCCCAATCGTCGGTTACCAGGCGCAAGCGTTCGCCCAGAGCCAACGGGCTCAGGCAAACGAGCAGGAGGGTCCAGAACAGACGGGCGATATGTGGCATGGCCGGAGATTACGCGCTCGGCCGGTGTACGGTAAAGGCATGCACGATCGTTGTGGGAGCGGGCGTGCCCGCGAACACCGGCGAAGCCGGTAGCAACGATCGGGTTGCCCTCTTCGCGGGCACATCAGGCTTGAGTGGTTCGCAGCAGGTGCGCCTCGATATCCTTGCGCCGCTCGCCCAGCGATAGCCGTAGCCCCGGATGGCGCAGGCACTGACGCAGCCGCTCGGGCTCCATGTAGCCGTAGCGGTCATTGAGGTTTTCCAGGGCCTTGTCCCACCAGGCGGACGCGCAGGCGCGATCAAACTCATTGGGGTAGGGGTAGCAGCCATAGAGCAATTCGCGGGCGAACTGGCGCTCGTGGCTGGGCAGGGTCAGGCTCAGCGCCTTGTAGCCCAGACGGTGCAGGGTGGGTGGCCGCGGCAGTTGGTCGTTGACCCGCGCAACGTCGGCCAGGGCCGCAGGGCTGAGTGGGTCGTGGTCGTGCTTGCGCAGCCAGGCCTGGATCTTGGCGCGGAACTGCGCCTTCCGGCTCCAGTAGTGATGGATGACATCGGTACACTCGGCCAGCTCCAGGTTGCGGTAGGCCGCCACTGCCAGGCAGAACTCCTCAAGGGTATAGGCCTCGCGAGCCAAGGGGTAGAATTCGTCCATCATGGCGATGGAGCGGTCCAGGGTGCCGCAGTCCTCGGCAGTGAGGCCGATAACGCCGGAATTGACGAGCGGCATCTGGCAGTCGGCCAGTCCCCGGGACTCGAGAAGGGTCAGCAGGTTTTTGTACAACAGGCACTTCTGGTCAGCGCCGTAGCGCGTGCCGATGGCGTTGCACAACAGGCGGTTGGGCGCCACACGGGCGAACAGGTGCAACGGTGAAGTGCGGAAGAAGGTGTCTGTATCGATCAGTACTGCCAGCGGGTGTTGCTGCAGTACCTGGCGCAACAGCACATGCTTGCTGCGAAAGTGATAACCGTGCGGGGCATTCCATGCCTGGCGCGTGGCCTCGTCCAGCAGGTGGACGGTGACGGGCAGCTTGGCGTAGGGCTGCGCATTGTCGGTGTAAACCTGGATGTCCATGGCCTCGCCGGCTGCGCTGCCCAACTGGGCGAGGGCGCTGACGATGCTGAAGCAGGCTTCCTGATGGTAGGTTGCCGAGCCAAAAGCCAGGTAAACAAGCTGTGGGCGCGAAGGTTGGGGGTGCTGCATGGCAGGCGAGACCTGTTTAACCCGAAATTGAATAAGGCTTTAGTCTATGACCAAAGCCTTAATCATTTCTTAAACAGACTTTGCCAAAAGATTTCAGCGCGGCAGTTTCAGGTTGTTCCAGATCGCCAGGCTCGGTTCAGCCTGGTTCAAGGTATAGAAGTGCAGGCCCGGCGCGCCGCCTTGCAACAGCTGTTCGCACATGCGGGTAATCACTTCTTCGCCAAAGGCCTGGATGCTGGCGGTGTCGTCGGCATAGGCTTCCAGCTGCTTGCGGATCCAGCGCGGGATCTCGGCACCACAGGCATCGGAGAAGCGGGCCAGCTTACTGTAGTTGGTGATCGGCATGATGCCCGGTACCACCGGAATGTCCACGCCCAGCTTCTGTGCACGCTCGACGAAGTAGAAGTAGCTGTCGGCGTTGAAGAAGTACTGGGTGATGGCGCTGTCGGCACCGGCCTTGACCTTGTGCACAAAGTTGGCCAGGTCCGCCTCGAAGTTGCGCGCCTGCGGGTGCATTTCCGGGTAGGCAGCCACTTCCAGGTGGAAGTGATCACCGGTTTCCTGGCGGATGAACTCCACCAGGTCGCTAGCGTAGCGCAGTTCACCACTCGCCATGCCCATGCCCGACGGCAGGTCGCCGCGCAGGGCGACGATGCGTTTGATGCCGGCGGCCTTGTACTCGGCCAACAGGGCGCGCAATTCGGCCTTGGTGTCGCCCACGCACGACAGGTGCGGCGCGGCAGGTATCTTCACTTCGCTTTCCAGCTGCAGCACGGTATTGAGCGTGCGGTCGCGGGTCGAGCCACCGGCACCGTAGGTGCAGGAGAAGAAGTCCGGGTTATAGGTGGCCAGCTGGCGGGCGACGCCCATCAGCTTTTCGTGACCGGCGTCGGTCTTGGTCGGGAAGAACTCGAAACTGTAGCGGCGTTCTTGTGACATCAGGCGTTCCTCTGGCAACAAGCGTCTAACGGCAAGCTGCAAGTAAAAGCCAGATCGGTGATGGCCGGTCTGGCTTGGGCGTCGTTCAAGATCTGTGTTTCTGGAGCTGCAAGTGGCAACGGCACGGTATGCCTTTGCTTGCCACTTGCAGCTTCAAGCTTGCCGCTTAGTAGCGGTAGGCGTGCGGCTTGAACGGGCCTTCGACGGTCACGCCAATGTAGTCGGCTTGCTGCTTGGTCAGCTGGGTGACCACGCCGCCGAAGCCGCGGACCATTTCCAGGGCCACTTCTTCGTCGAGTTTCTTCGGCAGTACTTCAACGGTCAGGCGCTCGGCTTTCTTTTCGGCCGACAGGTCAGCGAACTTCTGCTCGAACAAGAAGATCTGTGCCAGAACCTGGTTGGCGAACGAGCCGTCCATGATGCGGCTTGGGTGGCCAGTGGCGTTGCCCAGGTTGACCAGGCGGCCTTCGGCCAGCAGGATCAGGTAGTCGTCGTTCTGCGGGTCGAAGCTGCCAGCGCCGGTACGGTGGATCTTGTGAACCTGCGGCTTGACCTCTTCCCAGGCCCAGTTCTTGCGCATGAAGGCGGTGTCGATCTCGTTGTCGAAGTGGCCGATGTTGCAGACTACGGCACGCTTTTTCAGGGCCTTGAGCATGTTGGCGTCGCAGACGTTGACGTTACCGGTGGTGGTCACGATCAGGTCGATCTTGCCCAGCAGAGCCTTGTCGATGCTGGCTTCGGTGCCGTCGTTGATACCGTCGATGAACGGCGAGACCAGCTCGAAGCCGTCCATGCAGGCCTGCATGGCGCAGATTGGGTCAACTTCGGAGACCTTGACGATCATGCCTTCCTGACGCAGGGACTGGGCCGAGCCCTTGCCCACGTCACCGTAGCCGATCACCAGGGCCTGCTTGCCCGACAGCAGGTGGTCGGTACCACGCTTGATGGCATCGTTCAGGCTGTGACGGCAGCCGTACTTGTTGTCGTTCTTGCTCTTGGTGACCGAGTCGTTGACGTTGATCGCCGGGACTTTCAGCTCGCCCTTGGCCAGCATGTCCAGCAGGCGGTGTACGCCGGTGGTGGTCTCTTCGGTCACGCCGTGCACACGGTCCAGTACCTGCGGGTACTTCTTGTGCAGCAGTTCGGTCAGGTCACCACCGTCGTCGAGGATCATGTTGGCGTCCCATGGCTGGCCATCTTTCAGGATGGTCTGCTCCAGGCACCACTCGTACTCTTCTTCGGTTTCACCTTTCCAGGCGAACACCGGGATGCCGGCGGCGGCGATCGAAGCGGCGGCCTGGTCTTGAGTCGAGAAGATGTTGCAGGACGACCAGCGCACTTCGGCACCCAGGGCAACCAGGGTTTCGATCAGCACGGCGGTCTGGATGGTCATGTGGATGCAGCCCAGGATCTTCGCACCCTTGAGCGGTTGCTCGGCCAGGTACTTGCGACGCAGGCCCATCAGCGCAGGCATTTCCGATTCGGCAATGATGGTTTCGCGACGGCCCCAGGCGGCCAGGGAGATGTCGGCGACTTTGTAATCGGTAAAACCAGCAGGCATGTTTGCAGCGCTCATGAGAGCCTCCATTCGTAATGTGCGAATGGGCGCCGTTGTGCGTTAAGCGCTCGCGGGAGCGAGCAACGCCCCATCCGAGCCTGACAGGCCTAGCCTGCTGCAGCGCCCCTCGGACAGGTGGCGGGCATGGCACCGCTGTGGGCAACCATGTAAAACGGCGCAGATTATAGCTGCCCCCGCCGGCTTGCCCAAGGTTTTCCGTCGATTAATCGCGACGATAGTCGATGTTCAATGGAGCGAAGGCAGCCGCTCTGCCATCATTGCTACACGTTAGCCAAGCAGGTCAGGAGTACAGATGAACTTTCACACCCGCAAGTGGGTTAAACCCGAAGACCTCAACCCCAATGGCACCCTGTTCGGTGGCAGCCTGTTGCGCTGGATCGATGAAGAGGCGGCGATCTACGCCATCGTCCAGCTGGGCAACCAGCGTGTGGTGACCAAGTACATGTCGGAAATCAACTTCGTCAGTGCTTCGCGTCAGGGTGACATCATCGAGCTGGGCATCACCGCTACCGCGTTCGGCCGCACCTCGATCACCCTCAAGTGCGAAGTGCGTAACAAGATCACCCGCAAGAGCATTCTGACAGTCGACAAGATGGTGTTCGTCAACCTGGGTGAGGATGGCTTGCCGGCAGCCCATGGGCGCACCGAGATCAAGTATGTGCAGGACCAGTTCCCGGATTCGGCAGTCGAATAGATTCTGGTTGCCTGTGCCGGCCTCTTCGCGGGTGAACCCGCTCCTCCAGGGGTACGCAAACCTGTAGGAGCGGGTTTACCCGCGAATGGGCCGCAAAGCGGCCCCGGCATTCTCAAGGCTGGGCGCTGACCTTGCGCACCACGCGCCCAATGCTCAACCCCTGCACCAGAATCGACGACAACACCACGATGTAGGTGATCGACAGCAGCAGGTCCCGTTCCTCGCCCAGCGGTAGCGACAGTGCAAGTGCCACCGACACGCCACCACGCAGGCCACCCCAGGTCAGCACCCGCACCGTGCCTTTGGGCACCGGGCGCCAGCGCCGCAGCAGCACGATCGCCGGGGCCACCGTCAGCAGGCGCGACAGCAGCACTGCCAGCGCCAGCACGCCGCCGGCCGCCAGGTGCATCCAGTTGAACGGCAGCAGCAACAGCTCCAGGCCGATCAATGCGAACAGCAGCGCATTGAGCATGTCGTCGATCAGTTCCCAGAAACCGTCCATGTAACGGCGGGTCATGTCATTCATCGCCAGGTTGCGCCCCAGGTTGCCGATGATCAGGCCAGCCACCACCATGGCGATCGGTGCCGACACATGCAGTTCGTAGCACATCGCCGAACCACCGATGACCAACGCCAGGGTCAGCATGACTTCCACCTGGTACTGCTCGACACTCTTGATCATCCGGTAGGTGGCGTAGCCGATCAGGCCACCGAACACCACGCCGCCAATGGCCTCGCGGGCGAACAGGATCGCCGTGTCGGTCATGCTCGGTGTTTCACCCAGCTGGATGATGCCCAGCAACACGGTGAATACCACGACTGCCGTGCCGTCGTTGAACAGTGACTCGCCGACGATGGTGGTTTTAAGCGGTTTGGGCGCATTGGCAGTACGCAGCGCGCCAAGCACGGCAATCGGGTCGGTTGGTGAGATCAGTGCACCGAACAGCAGGCAGTAGATCAGGGGAACCTGCCAGCCGAACAGGGCAAACACCCAATGCGCCAGGTAGCCGATGACCACGGTGGCGATCAGCACGCCCAAGGTGGCCAGCAGGCCGATCGGCCAGCGGTAGCTGCGCAGGTCGCTGAGGTTGACGTGCAGGGCGCCGGCAAACAGCAGGAACGCCAGCATCCAGTGCATGAGCAGGTCGTTGAAGTCGATCTGGTTCATCAGCCCTTCGACGCGTTCTTCCAGGCCAGGGAAGCCGATAAGGCTCAGGCCCTGCAACATCAGGGAAAACAGCAGCGCCGTAACCATCACGCCGATGGCGGGGGGCAGGCCGATGAAACGGTAGTTCACATAGGTCAGAAGTGTGGTGAGGCAGATAAACGCGGCAACTAATTCAAGCATCCCGAATCCTGTAACAGTGGCTTCCAAGTCGTTACCCGAGTGACTCGGGCAGTTCTTTGATGACCTGGCACGGGGTTCGGGGCACAGGGTTTGACCGAATTAGTCCAAATCGTTCCCGTGACAGTCTGCACTGGTTACCCTGTGGGAGCGGGCGTGCCCGCGAACACCGGCAAAGCCGGTGCCATACACCGAGTTGCATTCTTCGCGGGCATGCCCGCTCCCACAAAGCCCCCCTGAACGCTATATATTCACAGCCATGAAAAGCCATAAGGATAAGAAGGCGTGTTGGCAACATCTCTGGTGCTGGTTGCCGCCCTGCTGCATGCAACCTGGAATACCTTGATCAAATTCAGTGGCGAGCGCTTGCTGGTAATTGCCAGCATGGACACGGTAGCGCTGGCCTTCGCGGTGCTGGCGGTGCCCTTCGTCGATGTTCCGCCTGCTGAAATCTGGCCCTGGTTGGTAGCCTCGGCACTGGCTGAGCAGTTGTACCGCTATCTGCTGATCAAGGCCTACCGCGTGGGCGACCTGGGGCTGGTCTATCCTCTGATGCGCGGGCTGTCGCCGTTGGTGGTGCTGGGGCTGACCCTGGCCTTTGCAGGGGAATCGCTGAGCCAGCAGCAGATCATCGGTATCCTGTTGATCCCCTGTGGCATGGCCTGTCTGTTGTGGCAGGGCGGCGGCGGTGACCGGCTACCATGGTCGATGCTGCCGGTGGTTGCCTTGATTGGCCTGTGCATTGGTTGCTACACCTGGTTCGACGGCCAGGCCGTGCGCCTGTGGGGCAAACCGTGGGATTACCTGGTCTGGCTGACCCTGCTCAGCGCCTGGCAATTCCCGTTGTTGGCGAGCGTAGCGCGGCGGGCGCCATTCGTACTGTTCTGGCGAACCCAATGGCGCCTTGGGTTGGCGGTAGGGTTCTGCGTATTGTTCAGCTATGCCCTGGTGCTGTGGGCCATGCACCTGGGGTCTGTGGCCGAAGCGGCGGCACTGCGGGAATTGAGCGTGATCCTGGTGGTGCTGCTGGGTATGCGCTACCTCAAAGAACCTTTTGGCGGGCCGAGACTCCTAGCTTGCGGGCTGGTCCTGGCAGGCATGCTGGTGATGAAGCTCTAACCCATTATCGAACAAGGAGTCTGAGCATGACCGTTGCCCTGTGGTGCATCCTGATCGCGCTGCTGCTTAACCCGCTTTGTGCCTTGATCGCCAAGGTGGCCAGCGGCCGGTTCGGCCTCAAGGACAATCACGACCCGCGAGCCTTCCTTGATACCTTGTCGGGCTTGCCACGGCGTGCCCATGCGGCGCAGCAGAATGGCTACGAGGCATTCCCTGCGTTTGCGGCAGCGGTGCTGGTGGCGGATATCGTCGGTAATGCCGAGCAGGTGACGCAGGATGTGCTGGGGGTGATGTACATCACCAGCCGCTTGCTTTACATCATCTGCTACCTGGCCGATTGGGCGGCCTTGCGCTCGCTGGTGTGGTTTGCCGGGTTGGCAATTATCGTGTCGTTCTTCGTGGTTTCCATCTGAAACCGCGTTGCCTTCTTCGCGGGCTTGCCCGCTCCCACAGGTACACCACAGTATTCAAGGGCTGTGGTGTACCTGTGGGAGCGGGCAAGCCCGCGAAGAATCCACCCCCGATCAAGGTACCTTAGGTACCTCAGGTAGCGGCTGGCCTTTAGGCCAGAGCATCCAGATCTGCCCCTGCTGCTTCATGTTCCCCGCCAGCTCGCCGGCTTCCGGCCCGGTGCCCCAGAACAGGTCGGCACGCACTTCACCCGCAATCGCGCCACCAGTGTCCTGCGCACCCACCGGGCGCACCACTGGCGAGCCGTCCGGGCGCGTGGTGGAAAGCCACAACAGGCTGCCCAGCGGAATCACCTTGCGGTCGATGGCCACGCTGTAGCCCGCTGTCAGCGGTACGTTCAACGAGCCGCGCGGGCCTTCGTTGCTGTCCGGGCGGGTGCTGAAGAATACGTAGCTGGGGTTGCTGGCCAGCAGCTCTGGTACGCGCTGTGGGTTGGCCTGGGCCCAGGCATGAATGGCGCCCATGCTCACGTCTTCTTTTTTCAGCTGACCCTGCTCCACCAGCCAGCGGCCGATCGGCCGATAGGGGTGGCCGTTCTGGTCGGCGTAGCCCAGGCGCAGTTGACGGCCGTCTTCCAGTTGCACCCGGCCAGAACCCTGGATCTGCAGGAATTGCAGGTCCATCGGGTCGGTCAGCCAGGCCAGCACCGGTGCCTTGACGCCGTTACGGTTGATGACTTCGGCCGTGTCGTAGGGCTTGAGCACCCGACCCTCCAGACGGCCGCGCAGGCGTTTGCCCTTCAGTTCGGGGTACACGCTGGCCAGGTCGACCACGATCATGTCATCAGGGATGCCGTAGACCGCCACATGGTTGGTTGCCGATTGGCTCAGGCTGCCTGAGTAGACCGGCTCGTAGTAGCCGGTAATCAGGCCGTTGGCATTGTTCTCTGCAGAGCGCAGGCCGTACACCTGCAGGTTCTGTTCAAGGAAGGTTCGCACTTGGGCGGCGCTGGCTGTGGCGCTGCCGGCCGCTTCGCAGGTGGCGGCCCACACCGGGTCGCGCTTGAGTTTTTCGCAGCCGTTGCGCCATGCATAAAAGCCTGCCAGCAGGTCTTCATCGCTGACGGCCGGCAAGTCTTTCCAAGTGGCCGGGGCATAGGTGGCGACAGCGTGGGGCTCGGGCTTGGCGCTCTCGCCGCCGTTGCAGCCGGCCAGCAAAGCCAGCACCGGCAGTGTCCAGGCCAGGTGGCGCAGGGCAGATTTCATGTGTGCATTCCTGTCATGAGCGAACATGAAGGTTCGCCCCTGTCTTTTATGTGGCTATTGGTGTTTGGCCCCGTGGCAGCGATACTGGCCGCCCATTTGCGTAGGCCGAAGTGAGCGTGATGTTGAAGCGATTGACCGTTGTTCTGCTGGCTGCCCTTGCCCTGGTAGGGGCTTTGACGGGGTGTGACCGGGTTGACCCGAACTCGCCGCTGGGTAAACGCAAGGTGATCTTCAAGGACATGCTCAAGACCAGCGAAGACCTGGGGGGCATGCTGCGTGGCCGGTTGCCGTTCGACGGGGTAAAGTTTGCCGACGGTGCGCTGAAGCTGGACAGCCTGTCGCATCAGCCGTGGCAGCATTTTCCACAGGCGCGCGATGGTGGTGACAGCGCCGCCCGCGCCGACGTGTGGGAGCGCCAGGCGCGGTTTCATGACCTGGCTCGGCAGCTTGAAGGCGTCACCGGCGAACTGGTTGATGCCACCCGCAATCAGCCACTGGATGCTGCGCAACTGAAGGCACCGATGGACAAGGTCGAGGCTGCGTGCAAGGCCTGTCATAGCGAATTTCGTAATCATTGAATGGCTGTGCTTGCGCAAACCTTCGGGGCTTGTACAAATTCCTGTGGGAGCGGCCTTGTGTCGCGATAGGGCCGCTCAGCGGCCCCAGGATTTCAGCAAAAATGCATGCATAGCTGGAGCCGTCGCGCGGCCCTATCGCGACACAAGGCCGCTCCCACAAAGACCAGGCTTGCCGGCCAGATGCCTTAGCGGTCGAGATCGTCGACCGCTTCCTGCAGCTCTTTACGCGACTCGGCCAGCTTGTCCTTGCGCTTGTTGATCTTCTCGGCGTCGCCTTTCTTCTCTGCCTTCTTCAAGTCCTTTTCCCGCTGCGCCACTTCGTGACGCGCATCGAGCACCTTCTGCTCACGTTCCTTGCGCAGGCTGGCGTCGGTGCAGTTGTCCACACCGCGCAGGGCTTCCTCCAGCCCTGCAACCTGGTCGCTGTTACCGTGGTCACGGGCAATTTTCAGCTGGTTTTCGATGGCGCTGCGCTTGGCGGCACAACCGGTCAGGCCGGCATCCGGCTGGGCAGCCTGAGCAGTACCCGCGGCCAGGCCCAGTGTTGCGAGCAGGAAAAGAGTCGAAATACGTTTCATGAAAAGCCTCCCTAACGGGGCGGGGCAGCAAAAGTTGGGGGAAATCCTGCCTTGGTTTTGCCCATTTAGAAACCCTTGATGAGGTTTTCTGCCGGAGTCTCGGGTTTTTCCTACGCACTATTTGGTAAAAAATCATTGCTCAATGCGCTGGGGTGGGGTCCGGAAACCTTCTATGCCGGCTTCGGCCAACTGTGCGGCAATGGCTTGCACCTCGGAGGCCGCGAAAAATTCCACAAGTTGGCGCGAGCGTTTTGCGCCGATGCCGGGCACGGTTTGCCATTGCCCGGCACTGCGTGAAGCCAGCGCCTGCCAGTCGCCAGCCAGTGGCAAATGCTTGCCAATGGGCACGCCAAGGGCGCGCAGCCATTGATCGAAGGGGCGTGAGCGGGCTTCGTCGAAACTGCCCAGCAGGTGTGCCGCGGTGAGTCTGCTGATGCCGGGGGCCTGCTGCAGGCGCTCGGCATCGAGCTGCAGCCAATCGGTCATGGACGTTACCAGGCCAGCTTCGACCAGCCGACGCCATGTGCCGGGCCCGGTGCGGGGCAAAGCCAGGCCCTGTTTACCGCCAAGCCAGGTGAGGCGGGCGATGAACTGCTCATCACAGCCCTCGCTGGCTTGCCAGCAGCTGTGGGCATGATAGCGGTCGGGCGCAGGCGCGGCGACCGCCTGGCGTTCGACCGTGCGATGCACCACTTGCTCCAGGCGTGGAATGGTCAGCCCGGCCAGGCTGATGGCCACCTGGTCGCCGGGGCGGATGTCGAGGGTGTGCCAGCGCGCCAGCGAACCCAGGCTTACCTGGGTAATCCGTCGGTCGTCCAGGGTTACCGGCAGCAAGTGCAACACGGGCGTGACCCTGCCGGTGCGGCCAACCCGAAAGCGCACGTCGCGTACTTCGGCCAAGGCTTGTGCATAGGGATACTTCCAGGCCGCGATCCAGTAGGGCGCCTTGGCCTGCCAGCGCTCGGCAGGTGGTCGGCTGCCCTGGCGCAGGATCACACCGTCGGTGGCGAAGGGCAGAGCAGAGCGATACCAGTGCTCGCGCCAGTGTGCTGCATCCTCCAGCGTGTCGATGGCGATGCTGTAAAGCTGGCTGTCCGGAAACCCCAGCCGTGCCAGCTGGGCGAGGCGTTCGGCCTGTTGCTCGGGGCCGTGCGGCCAGCCCCACACGAACAGGCCGATAGCGTTGCCTTGTGCGCCAGTCAGTTGCTTGCGTGCGAGCAGCCCGGCCACGGTACCCCGGGCGTTGGCGCTGCCTGCCTTGGCTTGCACATGATCGTTCAGGCGCAGATACAGCTCACCTTGCAAGTGCAGGTCGAGCGCCTCAGGCAACTGCCGAGTGACAGCGTCGAGTTGCGGGATGTGTCGGCTCCAGTCATGGCCGTGTACACCGTCCCCCCGGCTGGTCAGCTGCACCAATCGGCCCTGTTGGTAGGTGAGGGAAACGGCTACGCCGTCGACCTTGGGCTGTACCCACACGCCGCTCTTGCCGGCCATC
>NZ_JBJJLR010000052.1:0-36682 GCF_046230975.1 Pseudomonas sp. KCJK9058 | reverse complement strand
ACCACGATCACGACGGTCAGAAGGTTAGACAACTGCGGGCGTTTTCACACAGCCTGGGTCGTGAACAGCTCAGCAAGCCACAAGCAACCTGCAACCCCTTTTGAAATGGGGGCGATGCGCATGCCGTTCTTCAATAGGACTGGAGAGTCGCCTAAAGAGGGTCGCTCGCTCATGGCCTATTACGCAAAGCTGTTCGAGCTGCGGATTTCTGACTTCCCTAACCCAGGTACACCTTGGGTGAATGCTACGGGAATTTATCTTCGCGAAGGTCAATTAGAAGGGGAAGGTGACCCGGGTCTTTTGATCTGGCGTAATCCGTCAGGCGAAACCCCACCCCCTACGGCAGCCTTGCAGCAGGTCTACGAGAAATGGCGCAATTTTGCTCAGCAATTTGCTGAACATGTTGCCGCGGTTTATGGCACGTCAAGCTGGGAGTCGATATGGCGGGAAATCGTCGAACGCTATCATCGACTGTCGTTCAGGGATCTGGTGCATTTGCCCGCCCTTGCTGCCTGGGATCCTGAAAACCCCGGTGACTTTGGCGGTTTGGGCATGAGCAGTGACGAGTCAGCCATTTTCTATGCAATCGGTATTGGCGATGGCAGCTGGGGAGCATTTTATGATGTTTGCTGCCTGTACCCGCTACGTGTGGCAATCTTTGGCTTCAGCAGTCACTTGCAGTTGGTGCATGGCCGTGTGGATTCAGGAGGGGTGCCTTACACTGCGCCGCATCTTGAAGCAAACAATATCCCTGATAGCAGGGGATTGCCGTTTCAAGGGCCAGCTTATCTCGGACTTGCGGCCCTCGACGAAAGCCTTTTGCACCTAGACGTCGGCATGGGTGGGATCTCGCTATATGAACATCTTCTGAAAACAAGTGATGGGCTACTGACTGATACGTCCGTGTGTGCGGTGCAGAAGCTGGAAAGTGGCCGTATTCGGGTCGGATACCGTTGGCGATGCAGTGATCCGTTACACGAGAGCACCGAATATGAAGACTTCGACAGCGTAATCATGACCACTCCGTCATGGCTGATCGAAACCAACATCAGCCTCAGCGGCTTCACCCGCCAGATGTTGCCGCAGCCGATTATCGATGCCTGGAAGCATGCCCATTGGGAGACCAGTTGCAAGGTCTATGCACCGTTGAAGAAAAGTTTCCTCGACCACAAGCCGATGCCGCAAATTCTGATTACCGATAGCTTTGTGCACGATGTCTATGCCTATCGGTACAACGATAGCTATCCAGATGACTGCATTCTCCTCAGTTATACCTGGGAGGATGACGCTACCAAATTGGCAGCCTTCTCTGATGCGGAGTTGGCGAGTAAATGTCTGAAGGAGCTCGATCGGATCCTTCTACGCTGCACCAATGTGGGGGAGGCTATTTCACCTTACGTCGATACTCGAAATATTTGCATACAGCGTTGGATCACAGATCGAAATGCGCTCGGGTGCGCGAAGTTGTATAGGGCAGGTACCTACTTTGATGCTGTAAACCTGATGAAATACAACCGAGACCTGAGTGCGCGCTCAGGGCTGTATCTGGCTGGCGAGTCCTTCTCAGTTGACGCTGGATGGACCGAGCCGTGTTTGCGCACGGCAATCGATACGGTCATCAACCTCTGCAACAACACGTCAGCCGAGTTCAATGGTGACTTTACCCTCGAGTACTACCCCCACTATCAGGTTGGGAAATAACGGCGTACGGGTCATTTTGTAGGGGGAGTCCTACTGCCATTGTGTGATTTTCCTTTGGTTCCATAGGACTCTCCTGACTGTCGCTCCCTGACCCAACATCGCTTTACTGGCGTCCTTCCAAAACAACCACAAGAAGGAAGCCGCCATGTCTGAATCCTGTTCCCCCGTCAGCCCCGTACGTATCGCTGTCATCCAGTACGACCCTCAGGTCGGTCTTGAACACTGTGAGAGCAACGTGAGCAGAGGCCTGGCATTGGCCCGGCGCGCAGCACGCGAAGGTGCCAACCTGATCGTACTGCCTGAACTGGCCAACACGGGCTACACCTTCAACTCCCGTGCCGAAGCCTATTCCCATGCGCAGGTGCTGCAGGACGGCCCTTGCCTGAAAACCTGGGCCGACTTCGCCAAGCAGTACCAGGTATACCTGGCTGCGGGGTTTGCCGAACGTGACGGGCTGAAGTTATACGACAGTGCTGTACTGTTTGGCCCCGAAGGCCTGCTCGGGCACTACCGCAAAGCGCATCTGTGGAACCAGGAAAAGCTTTGGTTCACCCCTGGTGACCTGGGGTTCCCGGTGTTCGAGACGCCTATCGGCCGTATCGGCCTGCTGATCTGCTGGGACATCTGGTTCCCGGAAGTGCCACGGGTGATGGCCGCGCAAGGTGCCGACATCATCTGCAGCCTCAACAACTGGGTATGGACCCCGCCGCCGTTGTTCGATGATGCAGGGCGCTGCATGGCCTCGTACCTGACCATGACGGCAGCGCATGTCAACAACGTTTATATCGCCGCCGCGAACCGCGTCGGCAGTGAGCGGGGCGGGCGCTTCCTGGGCTGCTCGCTGATCGCCGGTACTCATGGCTGGCCGATCGGCGAGGTGGGCAGTGCAGAAGCCGAGGAGATTATCTATGCCGATGTCGATTTGAGCAGTGCACGGTCGGCACCGATCTGGAACAGCCTCAACGACCTGCCAAGAGACCGGCGAACCGACCTCTACGATGCCACCCTTGGCTATCGCTTGCATGCACCTATGCCACGTTGAGGAGTTGCGAATGAACACGCACTTCTTCTCACGACAGCAGCATTGGCTTGTGTTGATGTTCGGCTGCCTGCTGGTGTTTCTCGCTGCAAGCCTTGCCCATGGCCAATGGCTGGATTATGCACAGAGGGTGGCGACGCTCGATGAGCCGCTCAGCCGCTTGCGCTGGATTGTTGGTGATATCAGTGAAGTGGCTTTCTACAAGCACGAACTACCCGCGCTGGGCTTGCTGCTGGGCGCGTGCCTGGCGCACTGGGCGCAGGTGCGAGGGTACCGCTGGCAGGGCTTTGCCATTTGCTATGGCAGCGGATTATGGCCATGGGTGTTTACCAGCTCGCTCTTGGGCTTGCTGCTCAGCCATGCGTTGTGGGGATGGACCTTGGCCAGTGGCATCTGGCAACCAACGTTCGTTGCCTTCGTGTCATTGCCGGCAGCCATGGTCTTGCTTTTTGGTGCGGGCTGGCGGGTGACGATCACGGGGGCGCTACTGGGGGCACTACTGGTAACACCGGCCAGCCTGCTGATGGTCAATTACCTGTGTTATCCCCTGCAGTTGCCCGTGGTAGTGGGCAATGTGAGTGGCATGGCTGTGGCAAGCGTCGTGGCCTTCATCCTGTGCAAGCGCTTTCCTTCATGGGTACGCCAATGCGGTGAACCCACCGTCGTGGCGCCGGTTGTCAATCAGCCTGACTACGGTGTGGTCTGGACTTTGCGGCGCGTTCTGGCCGACTTCAGCGAAGCCCCATTCTTTGGTAATGAACTGGCCAGCCTCGGGCTATTGCTGGGTGTGTTGCTGGCATACCTGTTGAGCCCGGCTGCACTGTCATACGGTTCTATGTTGGTGATGCAGATGGTGGCCGGGCAGGCCCTGGCATCCCTGGTCGGGGTTGTATGCTGGCGTGGACAGTGGAAAGCCCGTGGGTGGTACCCCACCTACATTCCGATTGTGTCGATCGTCCCGGCCGCGGTCTTGACACATGGCGGCAGTTGGCAAGTGGTGGTGGCCAGTGCAGTGCTGGGTGCACTGCTGGCTCCGCCGCTGGCAGTGGCGATCACTCAGCGGTTGCCGGCCTATGTGCATGGCTACATCGGCAATGTGGTGTCGATGGCCATCTGCACGCTGGGCATCGTGCCGGTAGTCGGTTTGGTTGTGGGGGGAGAAGCATGAGTGAACATTCGAGCTTGCCCAGGCTGTCGATCGCCACTCTGGGCGGCACGGTCAGTATGCGGGCCGGTGCGGTTGGGGGTGGTGTGACGCCAAGCCTGGATTGTGAGCGGCAACTGCTTCAGGTTCCACAGTTGCGCGAGATGGCACAGTTGAACGTTGCTTCATTGTGCCTGCTCCCCAGTGCATCGCTGGACTTCGCGACGTTGCTGGAGGTGCTGGCATGGGCCCGGGGCGAGGTGGAGCGCGGAGCTCAGGCCTTGGTATTGAGCCAAGGGACCGATAGCCTTGAGGAAACGGCCTATTTCCTGGATCTGCTCTGGCCATTCGAGGTGCCATTGGTGATGACGGGTGCCATGCGCTCGGCGAGTCAGCCGGGCAATGATGGGCCGGCCAACGTGTTGGCTGCGGCCCAGGTTGCATTGGCAAAAGACAGCCATGGGCGAGGTGTGCTTGTGGTCATGAATGATCAGGTCCACTGCGCGGCAAGGGTTCGCAAGACGGCCAGCCTGGCGATGGCGGCATTCGAGTCACCCGGATGTGGCCCGTTGGGCGACGTTGTGGAGGGTAGCGTGTTGTATCGCCATCCGCCTGGGCGGCGGGAAGTGTTGCCGTTACCGTATCGCATCGACCAGCGCGTTGCCCTGCTGGAGGCCTGCCTGGACGCAGACACGGCGCTGCTGCAGGCTGTGGCCACACTGGGTTACGAAGGGTTGGTCATCGCCGGTTTCGGTGCTGGTCATGTTTCTGCCAGTTGGTCCGAAGTGCTGGAACACTTGGCGCCCACCTTGCCGGTATTGGTTGCTACACGCACAGGGAGAGGGCCTACAGCCCGGGCAACCTACGGGTTTGCTGGTGCAGAAATCGACTTGCAGAAAAAAGGCGTCTACATGGCTGGGCCACTCTGCCCGCGCAAGTGCCGCATCTTGCTCTGGCTGCTGATAGGCGCCGACCGGCAACATGAGCTGCAGGCCTGGTTGCAGCCCTGAACCATCTGCCCGCGCGGTCGTTCGCGCGGGCAGCCCTTCCGGCGTTGCTGTGCTAGGGTGCACACACTTTTGCTCCCCAGGATTTTTACCCATGCTCCCCGTACTCAGCAAAAAAGAACTCGACCGCCTCGAAGACCTGCTGATCACCTATGGCAATGACTACTCGGTGCTGAACCTGGCCGAGCTCAATGGCTTTTTCGTCGCGCTGGCCAGTTCGCCGATCACTGTCCACCCGGAGCAATGGCTGCCCGCGGTGGCGGGTGGCAAGGTACCGAAGTTCAAGAAGCCCGCGCATGAGGAGGCCTACACGGCATTGATGCTGCGTTATGCCAGCCAGGTGGCAGAAGAACTCAGCAATGGTGTCGACCAGTTCGAGCCGCTGTTCGAGGAAAGCGAGGGCGAACAGGGCACTGTGATCGTGATGGAGGAGTGGTGTTTCGGCTACATGCGCGGTACCCAGATTGCCGGTTGGGGCGAGTTGCCACCGGAGCAGGCCCCCCTGCTCAAGGCCATTTCGCTACATGGGCTGGAAGATAATTTCGAGCTGCTGGACCAGATGAGCGAAGAGGATATCCAGGCCTGTGTGCCGCAGGTGGTCGAGGCTGCGCGCGGGCTGTACCGACATTTCAAAAAGCGGCACTGATCTGATATCTGCATGGGCTAGTGCTCACCTGCCGGCGCCAGCGCAAGTGTTTGGAAACCATTATTCCGCCCAGCGAAATTATGGTTTCCCCTGCGCACTGATTCTGCTGCCAGCCGATCCAGTGCAGCATGTGCTCCATCAGCCCCATCCCGGCGCTGACCAGGAGCCAAGCCCATGTCGAACCCGATCAAGCTCTACAACTTCCCCAAGTCTGGCCACGCCCATCGCATCGAGTTGATGCTCTCGCTACTGAACCTGCCCACCGAGCTGGTGTTCGTCGATCTGGCCAAAGGCGCGCACAAGCAGCCGGACTTCCTCGCCCTCAACCCATTCGGCCAGGTTCCAGTCATCGATGACAACGGCACGGTGATTGCCGACTCCAACGCCATCCTCGTCTACCTGGCCAAAAAGTATGACAACGGTACCTGGCTGCCCGAAGAACCTGCCGCCGCCGCCCGGGTGCAACGCTGGCTATCGGTCGCCGCAGGCCCGCTGGCCTTTGGCCCGGCAGCCGCCCGCCTGGTCACGGTGTTCGGGGCTTCGTTCAATACCGACGAAGTGATTTCCCGCGCCCACACTTTGCTCAAGGTGATCGATGCCGAGTTGGCCAACACGCCATTCCTGGCGGGTAGCACACCCACCATCGCGGACATTGCCAACTACTCGTACATCGCTCACGCCCCCGAAGGCAACGTGTCGCTGGAGCCCTATGCCAATGTGCGCAACTGGCTGGCACGGATCGAGGCGCTGCCGCGCTTCGTCCCCATGCCGCGCACCGTGATCGGGCTGCAAACCCACGCCTGAAACCCCGCCATCGCGAGGAACGCCGCCATGCAACAATCTCCTGATCACCGCCCCTCGCCCTGGCATGCGGGTGAAAAGACCCTGCAGGAAAAGGTCGGTGTAGCAGAACGCATGGAGGCGTTCGGGCAAAAGGTCATTCGTGACCACATGCCCGACCAGCACCGGACGTTCTATCACCAGTTACCGTTCATGGTCGCCGCCAGTGTGGATGCCCAGGGTCGGCCTTGGGCCACGCTGCTGGAAGGGCCAGAAGGGTTCGTAAGCTCGCCTGACCCTCGTATGCTGACGATCCACACCACGTTGCCGGCAGATGACCCCGCCACCCCCGGGTTGGCAGCCGGGCAGGCGGTCGGCCTGCTGGGGATCGAACTGCACACCCGTCGGCGCAATCGCATCAACGGGCAGATCCGTCACGCTGCCCAAGGGCAACTGCAAGTGGCCGTAGAGCAGGCGTTTGGCAACTGCCCGCAGTACATCCAGTTGCGTGACTACACCCGCGTCACCGAACCGGCCCTCGGGCGCATCGATGCGACAACACTGGATACCTCAACCGTCAGCATGATCCAGGCGGCCGATACCTTCTTCGTCGCCAGCTATGTCGAGCATGCTGACGGCCAGCGCTCGGTGGATGTCTCCCACCGTGGTGGCCGGCCAGGGTTCATCAAGGTCGAAGGCAATCGGCTCACCATTCCCGACTATGCTGGCAATCTGCATTTCAACACCTTGGGTAACCTGGTAGTCAACCCGCGGGCCGGCTTGCTGTTCATCGACTTCAATAATGGCAACGTGTTGCAACTGTACGGGCGTGCCGAGGTGCTGCTGGACAGCCCGGCCATTCAGGCCTTTGAAGGCGCTGAGCGGTTATGGACACTGCAGGTCGAGCAGGTGGTGTGGCGTCCGGCAGCCGTTGCCCTGCGCTGGGCTTTCAAGGAGTACGCGCCGACCAGTCTGATGACCGGTACCTGGGCCGAGGCCGATGCGCGCCTGGAGCAGCGGCAACAACAGCGCCAATGGCTGGCCTGGCGGGTGCTGCGGGTGGAGCAGGAAAGCCGCGACATCCGCTCGTTCTATCTCGAACCACCGGCAGGCTGCCGTGTGGCCTTTGCCCCTGGCCAGCATCTGCCTGTGCAGGTGACGCGTGATGGCGAGCCGGCGCTGATCCGCACCTACAGCCTTTCAAGTGCCCCCGACGATGGATTCTTGCGCATCAGCGTCAAAGCCCAAGGCCCTGCTTCTCGGTATTTGCATGAGCACGTTGTGGCCGGCGAGGTGTTGAATGTGCGGCCGCCGATGGGCAGCTTCACGCTTGATCAGCAAAGCACGCGCCCGTTGGTGCTGATCGGCGCGGGCGTGGGCATCACGCCGTTGCTGGCCATGCTGCGTCAGCAGTTGAGGACGGGGCAGGCCCGGCGCATTCATCTGTTCCATGGCGCACGCAGCCTGGCCGACTTGCCGTTCCAGCAGGAACTGGCGACCTTGCAGCAACAGGCTGGCGAACTACTGCATATACACCGCGCCCTGAGCCAGCCTGAAGGGCACGCGCAGGTCGGTCGTGATTACGAGTTTGCCGGCCGGTTGGGTATCGAACAGGTCAAGGCAACGCTGGCGTTGGACGACTACGATTTCTACCTGTGTGGGCCGGGTAGCTTCACCCAGCAGCTTTACGAAGGGCTGCGTGGGGTGCATGTGCCGGATGCGCGGATTCACGCCGAAGCGTTTGGCCCGTCGACGCTGCGGCGGCACACCGACGCAGACCAGCCAATCTTGCAACAGCCGCCTGCCGCCGACGAACCGGTGCCGGTGTATTTTGCTGCGTCGGCCAAGGAGGCTCGCTGGGTTCCCGGTAGCGGCACCTTGCTGGAACTGGCCGAGGCGCGTGGGCTGGCACCGGAGTTCAGTTGCCGGGGTGGTTCGTGTGGTACCTGCAAGACCCGGCTGGTGAGCGGCCAGGTGCATTATCCGAATCCGCCGGCAGAGTTGCCGGAGGCAGGGTCGGTGTTGATCTGTTGTGCTGTGCCAGCGAAGGGGGAGGAGGGGATGCAGGCGTTGGTGCTGGATGTCTGATTCAAGCCAGTCGTAGGAGCGGGCTTGCCCGCGAAGAGGCCGGCACAGCTAACACCACGCATCCGGATGAACGATAATCCGCACGCCCCATTACCCTCAGGAGCCCGCATGGACCAGATCCACCTGATGAAGGTATTCGTCGCCGTCGGCGAGCTGGAAAGCTTCGCCGCGGCTGCCCGCCGTCTGGACATTTCTGCGGCCGCCGTCACCCGCGCCGTCAGCGCCCTGGAAGAGCAGCTCGGGGTCAAACTGTTGCTGCGCACAACACGCAGCGTGCGTCTGACCGAGGCCGGCGGCCGCTATCTGGAAGACACCCGGCACATTCTCGCCAGTATTCACGAGGCCAATGAAGCCGCTGCCGGCATCAACGCGACTCCCAGGGGCGACCTGGCGGTGACCGCGCCGATCTTGTTCGGCAAGAAGTTCGTCATGCCGTGCATTGTCCGTTACCTGCAGCAGTACCCGGAAGTCGACGTTTCCGCGTTTTTTCTCGACCGCGTGGTGAACATGGTCGAAGAGGGTATGGACGTGGCCGTGCGCATCGGGCCGTTGCCCGACTCCGGGTTGAAGGCGTTGCGGGTGGGCAGGGTGCGGCGCATGTTGTGTGCCTCGCCCGACTACCTGGCGCGCCATGGTGTGCCGACGCATCCGTCGGACCTGGCCGGGCATGCGATAATCGGCACCACCAACCTGTCGCCGCGTGCGGGTTGGCGCTTCGGAGTGACCGACGAGCCGACCTTGGTGCGCATGAAGCCACGGCTGACGGTAACCAGCAATGACGGGGCAATCGCAGCTGCCAGCGGCGGGCTGGGGATTGCCCGGCTGCTGTCGTACCAGGTGGCAGACGAACTGGCCAGCGGGCAGTTACAGGTGCTGCTGGCCGAGTACGAAGAGGCGCCCTGGCCCATTCATGTGCTGCACCGCGAAAGCAAGTACGGCTCGGCCAAGGTCAGGGCCTTTATCGACATGCTGGCGCAAACTTTGCGAGATCAGCAGCTGGATTGAGGTCGTTCAGCGCGTCGAGAAATGGCGCCAGACAATGTTCGCTATCGTGACGGCCCTTTTTCAGGCAGCCCGCTCACAACGCCCGATACTGCATCCTGAACCCCAGGGTCATTGCCTCCCCCCGGTTCAGCAACCGCAACCCTGGTCGCCCTGGCAGGTGATGCGCATTGATTGGGTGGCTAACAGGTTCAAAGCAGAAAAAACCTTGCCCCTGCGGGCAATACAGCAAGAAGTGTTCGGCCCCATTGGCACTGCACGCCAGT
This sequence comes from Pseudomonas sp. KCJK9058, assembly GCF_046230975.1. Classification (NCBI taxonomy): domain Bacteria; kingdom Pseudomonadati; phylum Pseudomonadota; class Gammaproteobacteria; order Pseudomonadales; family Pseudomonadaceae; genus Pseudomonas; species Pseudomonas sp. KCJK9058. The sequence goes on along the minus strand of NZ_JBJJLR010000052.1, from coordinate 27,009 downwards.
CGATAACCCGCGCTGGGCTGTTCGATCACACACTCCCCTGGCCAGCCATTGAAGGCGTGATCAACCACTGTCTCGGGTAAACGCCCCATGGCATTGAAGCGCCATTGTTCGGGCACCTCGGCCTGGTACGACGGCAACCGCCCATCCTCGGCCAGCCACACTTTGCGTGCCGATGCGTACAACTTGGTATCGGGATACCGCGGAAAGTAAGGGTGCAACCCCAACCCGTACCAGTTGGCCGACTCATCCAGATGGGTTACATGCAGGTCCAGGTTCAGGCACCCCTCATGCAGATGCACATCCAGCTTGGCCCGGTAAGCAAACGGCAAAGCACTGTCTAGCGTCAGCCGTGCTCGCTGTTCACTGTGGTGCTCCACCTGCCAGGCCTGCTGCCAGGCACTGCCATGGATCGGGTAAGGGTCATGCCCGGTATTGGGTGCCAGTGCCTGCCACCCCTCGGGTCGGGCAAAGCCACCCTCGCCAATGCGGTTGGACCAAGGCGCCAGTGGGTAGCAGGCGAGGCGTCGTGGCGTACCACTTTCCAGTGCGGCCAGGTCGGAATGGCGCAGCAGCGTTTGCCCGGTCGCTTTCACTTCCCAGTTGACCAGGCTGGCGCCCAACTCCGGAGCCAGGCTCAGGCGGGTCAGGCGGTCCTGCAGGTGCAGTTCGGTCACAGACATTCAAGGCTCCATTTAAATGAACGATCAATTGGCCCGACGGTAGGTGAGCAGCACGATGCCGCATACCACCACCGCGCCGCCGAGTAATTGCAGGGTGCCGAGTTGCTGGTCGAGCAAGGCCCAGCCCAGCAGTAGCGTGGCGATGGGTTCGACGTTCATCACGGGGGCGTTCTGCGCCATGTTCAGCCTTGGCACACAAACAAACAGCAAGGTGAAGGCCAAGCCATACAGCACTACCAGGCTGGCCAAGGCCGCCCAGCCACTGCTGCTGCCTGGCAGTGACAAACCGGACGGCATCACGCCGCTTGCGCCTGCAACCAGCATGCTGGAGAACACGATCAGCAAAGTCAGCAGGCTGCGCACGGGGCCGCGCACGCTGGCCAGTTTATGGTCGGTGATCCACAAGGCGCAGGCAAAGGCACAGGCGGCGCCGAAGGCCAGGCTGACCCCTGGCACCCAGTGCGGGTTGGCCGCAGCGCTGTCGGCCAGGCGTGCCGGGACATCCAGCGCCAGCACCAGGCCGCACAGGATCAGGCCCATGAACAGTACGGTGCGGCCCGTGGGGCGTGCGCCGCCCAGCGCCCAGGTGAGCAGCGCCAGCAGCATCGGGAAGGTGTTGCCCACCAGCAGCGCCAAAGCCACTGGAATACGCGCCACCGCCGAGTACAGGCATAGGCTCTGGGTGGCAATCAGCAGGCCGAGCAGCAGCTGCCACCGGCGCGCACCAGCGGGCAGGGCCAGGGCCTGGCGTTGCCACAGCAGCAGCCCGGCCAGTACCAGGAAGGTGATGCCAGAGCGGCAGAGAATCGCCAGCAGCACGCCGGTGCCGTCATCGAAGGCGATGCGCGCGGCGATGTGGTTGCCGGCGAATGAACAGGCCAGCAGGGCGAGCAAGGCGATGGCCAGTTTGCGGGGGAAAAGCGGTACAGCTGAGGAGGGAACAGCCATGTGCAGGATCCATTTGCAAGAGCCCAGGGGCCGCCAAGCGGCCCCGGTCATAATTACAGCACCACGCTAGGCAGCCACAGCGAGATCGCTGGAATGTAAGTCACTGCCATCAGCACCAGGAACAGCGCCAGGTAGAACGGCATCAGCGCCTTCACCGTCGACTCGATACTCACCTTGCCGATGGCCGAGCCGACAAACAACACCGCTCCCACCGGCGGGGTGATCAGCCCGATACCCAGGTTCACCAACATGATCATGCCAAAGTGCACCGGGTCCACGCCGATACCGGTAATCACCGGCAGCAGGATCGGGGTAAGAATCAGGATCAGCGGCGCCATGTCCATCACTGTGCCCAGCAGCATCAGCATGAAGTTGATGCACATCAGGATCACGTAGCGGTTGTCCGACAGGGTCAGGAACGCCGTGGTGATCTTCGACGGGATCTGCATCAGCGTCATCACGTAGCCGAAGCTGGCGGCAAAGCCGATCAGGATCATCACGATGGAGATGGTTCGTACTGTGCGGTGCATCAGCTTGGGCAGGTCGCGCCACTTGTAGTCGCGGTAGATGAACATGGTCACGAAGAACGACCACACCACCGCCACGGCTGCCGACTCGGTCGCGGTGAACACCCCCGACAGGATACCGCCGAGGATGATGACCATGGCCATCAGGCCCCACAGCGCCTCACCGGCAATTTTCAGCGCCTCGCGCAGCGGGATGACTTCACCTTTGGGGTAGTTGCGCTTCTTCGCGAAGATCAGGCACAGGCCCATCATCACTGCGCTCAGCAGCAACCCGGGCATGATACCCGCCATGAACAGCGAGGCAATGGATACCGTGCCGCCCGCCGCCAGCGAGTACAGCACCGAGTTGTGGCTGGGCGGGGTCAGCAACGCCTGCACCGAACCGCTGACGGTTACGGCGGTGGAGAACTCGCGCGGGTAACCCTTGCGTTCCATCTCCGGGATCAGCACCGAGCCCACCGAGGCGGTATCGGCTACCGACGAGCCGGAAATCGCACCGAAGAAGGTCGAGGCCATGATGTTGACCAGCGACAGCCCGCCACGCACGAAGCCCACCAGCACCCCGGCAAAGGCCACCAGCCGGCGTGACATGCCGCCTTCGGCCATGATCGCGCCGGCCAGCACGAAGAATGGAATGGCCAGCAGCGAGAACTTGTTAACCCCACTGGCCACCTGGATCATCATCGCCTGCAGCGGGATGTCGATCCACCAGGCGCCGATCAGTGCCGACAGGCCCAGGGCGTAGGCTACCGGCATGCCGATCAGAATCAGCACGATGAAACTGCCCAACAGAATGAACGCTTCCATTTACGCAGCTCCTTCGTTTTCTTCGACCAGATCAAAGCGCACGACCTTGCGGTTGCTCTGATCGCCCAGCAGGAGTTTTTCCAGCACGAACACCAGCGTCAGCACGCCGCCGACCGGGATCGGCGCGTAAGTCATGCCGACCCGCACACCGGGCAGCGAGGCCAGCGACTGGTTCCAGGTGGTGATGCACAGCCGGGTGCCGTAATAGGTCATGAACACGCACACCACGATCATCAGCAGTTGTACCAGCAGGGCGACCAGCTGGCGCTGCAGCGGCGGCAACCGGTCGGTAATCATCCCCACCGCCATATGCGCCCCGGCGCGATAGCTGGCGGCGGCACCAACGAAGGTGAATACCACCATCAGCAGGATAGAGACTGGCTCTGGCCAGCTGGAGCCGGTGCCCAGCACGTAGCGGGCGAAGATGCCCCACGGGATGATCAGCGTCATGGCCAGGATCGACAGGCCCGCGATCCAGATGCAACTGCGGTACAGCGTGTCGTTCACGCTCAGGAAAAGCGATTTCATAGGCATCACCAAAGCGGCAGGGCGGCGGCGGCGGCCGCACTGCCGAGGTCGTCTTGGAAGGGGCTGGTATTACTGGACGGCGTCGATACGCTTCATCAGGTCGGCGTACGGCGCGCCGTACTTCTCGCGTACCGATGCGGTGGCTTCGAAGAACGGTTTCTTATCGACAGTGATGAACTCGACACCGGCGGCCTTGAGCTTCTCTTCGCTGGCGGCAGACTTGGCGTCCCACAGCGCACGCTCTTCCATCTGTGCTTCGCGCGCGACCTTTTTCACCAGCACCTGCTGCTCCGGAGTGAGCTTGTTCCACGTGGTCTTGGACATCACCACCGGCTCCGGCAGGATCAGGTGGCCGGTCAGGGTGTAGTACTTGGCGCTCTGGAAATGGTTGTGCTCAAGCAAGGTCGGCGGGTTGTTCTCGGCGCCGTCGATCACGCCGGTTTGCAGGGCACTGAAGATTTCCCCGGTGTCCATGGCGATACCGTTGCCGCCCATGGCGTTCATCATGTCGATGAACAGCGGGTTGCCCTGTACGCGAATCTTCATGCCTTTGAGGTCTTCCAGGCTGCGCACCGGCTTTTTGGTGTAGATGCTGCGCGAGCCGCCGTCCATCCAGGCCAAGGCCACCAGGTTGAAGTCGGAGTTGGTGATCTTGTCGAGGATCTCCTGGCCGATCTCGCCATCGATGATCTTGCGCATGTGCTCATGGTCGCGGAACACGAACGGCATGTTGAACACGTTCACATCCGGCACTACCGGGCCGACGATCCCCAGGCTGACGCGGGTCATCTGCACGGCGCCGATCTGAGCCTGTTCGATCACTTCCTTTTCCGATCCCAGCACGCCGCCGGCGAACATCTTGAAGGTAATGTCGCCATTGCTGGCCTGTTCCAGCTTTTTACCCATGTTCTGCTCGGCGACCACGGTCGGGTAGCCGGCCGGGTGGATTTCGGCGAACTTGATGTCCAGCGCCGAGGCGGGCATGGCCACGCTGAAGGCGAACGGGAGTACGGCAAGAAGCAGCTTGCGTTTGAACGTCATGATGAAACTCCGTGGTTTTTATTATCCGGTTTCGGGCGTGCAAGTGTGGGTGTGGCAGTAGGGCTCAGCCCCGGTAGGCAGGTTCCTCCAGGCCCTTGGTGCCAGGGTTGAGGGCAAATACCCCGCCAGCCAGTGGCTGGTCGCCGAGGTCGATGCCCGCGGGGCGGATCGAGGTGACGTACAGGGTGTCGAGGTTGGCGCCACCAAAGGCGCACATGGCCGGCTTGTTCACCGGCACGCTGAGCGAGCGGTCGAGGCGTCCGTCAGGGGTGAAGCGGTGAACTTGCCCGGCGTCGTTGCCGCAGATCCAGTAGCAGCCATCCTGGTCGATCGCGGCGCCGTCGGGGCGCCCTGGGTAGCCGCGCATGTCGACGAACAGCCGCTTGTTGTGCGGCGTGCCGCTGTCGGTGTCGTAGTCGAAGGCCCACACCTTCTGCACGTTGGGGTGTGAGTCGGACAGGTACATGCGCTTGCCGTCGGGGCTGAACGCCAGGCCGTTGGGCACGATCATGCCGTCCTGCTGCAGGTGCAAGTGGCCTTCGCCGTCATGCCGGTACAGCGCACCCACATGGGCGCCTTGCTGCATGTCCAGCAGCATGGTCCCGGCCCAGAAGCGGCCCTGACGGTCGCAGCGGCCATCGTTGAAGCGCATGCCGGCCTGGGCGTGCTGCACGTTGCTGAGCAGCCGGCTGTCCAAGCTGCCGTCCACCCTGGCCTGGAGCTGAAAGATACCGCTTTCCATACCCGCAACCCAGCCCTGACCGCTGCGGGCGATGCAGGCCAGCATCTCGTCGCCTTGCCAGAACTGGTGTCTGCCATCGGCCGCTTGCCAGCGATGCAATTGGCGAGCGGGAATGTCTACCCAGTACAGGGCCTGTTCACCGGGGTGCCACACAGGGCTTTCGCCGGTACCGTTACGGGCGTCGACGATCAGTTCGCAGTTCATGGCCGTGCCTCCTGGCGTGGGGTCAGTTGAACGGGCCGGCCACGGCGAAAGCGCCGCCCTGGTAGACCATGCTCGGGTCATCGGCGGCGGGTGCCGGTTGGGCCTCCACGGCTGCGCGGAAGGCTTCCGAGCTGTCCTTGGGCACATAGCCCAGGTGCGCTGCATGGCGGTTGTCCCACCACACGGTGCGATTGTCGGAGGCGCCGTAGACGATGGTATGGCCAACGTCGGGCGTCGATAGCCCACGTTCGATCAGTTGCAACAAGTCGTCATAGCTCAGCCAGGTGCAGAGCATGCGCGGGTTCTGTGGCTGCGGGAACGACGAGCCGATGCGAATGCTGACGGTCTCGATGCCGTAGCGGTCAAAGTAGAAGCTGGCCACATCTTCGCCGTAGCACTTGGACAGCCCGTAATAGCTGTCGGGACGGCGCGGCGCGTGAGCGTCGATGCGCTCATCCTGGCGGTAGAAACCGATGGTGTGGTTGGAGCTGGCGAAGATGATGCGCTTGACCCCATGCTTGCGCGCCGCCTCGTACACGTGGAACACGCCGCAGATATTGGGGCCGAGAATCTCTTCGAAGGCGTGTTCGGTAGAAACCCCGCCGAAGTGGATGATGGCGTCCACGCCTTCGACCAGTGCATGCACCGCAGCCTTGTCGGCCAGGTCGCAGGTGATGACTTCCTCATGCGGGCCGGCAGCAGGCGCCATGGGGCTGATGTCGGAAAGGCGCAGGACCTCGGCGTAGCCTTTCAGGCGTTCGCGAAGGACCTTGCCCAGGCCGCCTGCGGCTCCAGTGAGCAGCAGGCGATTGAAGGGGGTAGTGGTCATGGCCGGCTCTTGTTGTTAGTTGTTGTAGGTTGTCGTATGACTTGAGTGATTATTGGCGGTGGTTCTGTGTGTTGTCAATGAGGCTTGGGCGGCTTTTGCCGGCCTTTTCGCGGATAAGAAAAGGCGAAAGGCCTGCGCGGTCGCCCGTAGGAGCGGGTTTACCCGCGAATGGGCCGGCCCTGCTGGCCAATCTCCACCCGCCGTTCACCGTTGCCGCCGCTACCGTATTCGCGGGTAAACCCGCTCCTACACCTGATCGAGGGTGGACACAGGTCGGTGGTTGGACACAGGTCGTCGTAGGAGCGGGTTTACCCGCGAATGGGCCGGCCCTGCTGGCCAATTTTCACCCGCCGTTCGCCGTTGCCGCCGCTACCGTATTCGCGGGTAAACCCGCTCCTACACCTGATCGAGGGTGGACACAGGTCGGTGGTTGGACACAGGTCGTCGTAGGAGCGGGTTTACCCGCGAATGGGCCGGCCCTGCTGGCCAATCTCCACCCGCCGTTCACCGTTGTCGCCGCCACCGTATTCGCGGGTAAACCCGCTCCTACACCTGATCGAGGGTGGACACAGGTCGGTGGTTGGACACAGGTCGTCGTAGGAGCGGGTTCCCCCGCGAAAGGGCCGGCCCTGCTGGCCAATCTCCACCCGTCGTTCACCGTCGCAGCCACCACCGTATTCGCGGGTAAACCCGCAGGTCTTGATCAGAGCAACGACAATGGGTAGTTGAAGATCAACCGGTTCTCATCAAACTCGTTATTGCTGTAATCCCGGCGAATCGACGAGTTACGCCATTTCACACTCAAATCCTTGAATGCCCCGCTCTGGATCACATACGCAAGCTCCGTTTCACGCACCCACTCCTTGCCATCGGTCACCCCCCCGCTGTGCACATCGCGCCCGCTGATGTAGCGGTTCATCAAGGTCAGCCCTGGCACCCCGACGGTGACGAAGTTGAAGTCATGGCGCACCTGCCACGAACGCTCGTTGGCATTGTCGAAGCTGGAGTTGTAACTGTCGTTGGCCAAGGTCCCGCCACTGGTGCCGTTCACCCGCATCCAGGTATCACCATCGACTTTCTGCAGCCCCACCCAGAAGGTGCTGCCACCGTACTTGGCCGAGAACATCCCCGAGTAGGTCTTGTTGTCCAGCTGCCCGGCGCGTTCGGAGCCGTCCTCGTCGCCATGGAAGTAGCCCAGGTTCGCACCCAGGGTCCAGTCACCCACCGGCTGGCTGTGGCTCAGTTGCAGGTATTGCTGCTGGTACACGTCCTTCAGCACCGCATTCCAAAGCCCCACCAGCGTGCGGTCCTGGTTGAACTTGTACTCGCCGCCGACGAAGTTGAAACGGTCCGACACGCCGCCGCCGTAGCTCATGTCTTCCATGCTCGCGTCGTTGCGCGGGCTGTTGCCGCGGAACTGGCCGCCGTACAGGGTCAGCCCTGCGATTTCGTTGGAGGTAACCTGCCCGCCACGGAACGTCTGTGGCAACGAACGCCCGTCGTCCGAACGCAGAATCGGCAGTACCGGCATCCATTCACCGATCTTCAGTTCGGTCTTGGAAATACGCGCCTTGCCCGCCACTGCCAGGCGCCCGTAGTCGTCTGCCGGCTTTCCATCGTCATGGCGTGGCAGCAACGCCGTGCCATAGGTACCGCCACCGCCGTCGAGTTTGACCGACCACAGCCCCAGCACATCCACGCCGAAGCCGATTGGCCCTTCGGTGAACCCCGAGCGGGCATCGAGAATGAAGCTTTGCGTCCACTCCTCGGCCTTGCTCTGTGGGTTGCTGGGGTTGGTGAAGTTGCGGTTGATGTAGAAGTTGCGCAGCCCGAGGGTGGCCTTGCTGTCCTCGACAAATCCCGCTGCCAGGCTGGTGCCCGGCAGGCCGGCGATAACCCCGGCGCCAAGCAGGGCGAAGGGTAGGGTGTGGCAGATTTTCATTATTGTTGTGCTCCCTAAGGGTGTGGCAGCCCGTCCACCGGGCACGCGCAAGCGGCCTGCGGCAGGGGCGGGTAGATAACGGGCCGGTCAGGGCCAGGGGTGAATGCGCGGTAACCGGGCGCTACGTACTGGCAGGTTTACGCGAGCTGGCCGGGGGAAGAGGGGTATGCAACAGACGTAGGTGTAGCGGGATGGGTGTCGACATGAGTTCTTCCACTGATTGTTGTTTTTGTTATGCGTTGTCGTACAACTGTGGGCGATTATTAGCAAGGGGGAGGAGGGCTGTCAACGGCTGATCGCAGAGCAAATAAGGTACTAGACGCCAAAAACTGAGCGGCAGAGGCTCTACCCTGAACGCGCTGCAGACATACTACAACTGCCATGCACCATGCCACGCACGTACACGATCTACTGGTAGGCGCGGGCTTGCCCGCGAACACGGGTAAAGCCCGTGCCATCCACCCCATTGGCCGCCTCGCACCGCAAACCGGGGGCAGGGTTAAAAATCAAATCGTAACAGCGGTGGCCCCATCCCCGAGCCTGCGCTATCTTCAGATCTGGCCTCGCCCTTGACCACGTAGACTGGCATGTCCAGTCCCGGCATCCTTGCTGGTGCCGTACCCCTCCTGTCGGCAGGGGCGAGGCCTCTTCATTTGAAGGGAATGGCGCTGTGGTCACTTCCGGCAGACAAACTGCCATTGCAGAGTCCCCACGATCAGTGCAGTGTAATGACAATCGTCTTTACATGAGGGCTATGTCATGGCTTCTATCAATATCCGCGTCGACGATGATCTTAAAGCCCGCGCCTACAAAGAGCTCGATCGCCTCGGTGTCACCCCCTCCGAACTCATGCGCCAGGCCCTGCAATATGTAGCTGAGCGGGGCAAGCTACCCTTCCGGCCGGTCCTGATGACCGAGGAAGATGAAGATCTCATTGCCACTGTACAAGAGCGGCTTGCTTCTCCGCAGCGCGTGAGGGTAAAGCTGGATGACCTATAGCCTCGACTTTGATTCCCGCGCATTGAAAGAGTGGAAGAAGCTGGGCGATACCGTGCGTCAGCAGTTCAAGAAGAAACTGGCAGAGGTCCTGCTGAAACCTTGAATCGAGGCAAACCGCCTTCACTCGCTGCCGGATTGCTACAAGATAAAGCTTCGCAGCAGCGGGTACAGGCTGGTTTATCAGGTCATTGACCAAGAGATCGTGGTTTTTGTCGTCGCTGTCGATCGCCGTGAGCGGGACCAAGCTTACAAAAAGGCTGCTGAGCGACTTGAGTAGGCTTCAAGGATTTGGCGGTCCCAGGTCGCAATCTCAAAGTAAAACACCGCCTCAAAGCCAGAGCTCTGCTCCGGTGGGAGCGGGCATGCCCGCGAAGAATCCGACTCGATGTATGGCACCGGCTGCGCCGGTGTTCGCGGCGGTTCGACGCCTCGATGAACCCGCTCCTACAGGTCCCCCGTCAGCCCAGAGGGTTCATTGCCAAGTCAAGCAGACCAGCTTGCCAGGTAACCCCGGCAAACTGCGATCTCTGTAGGAGCGGGTTCACCCGCGAAGAGGCCAGCACAGGCAATAAATGGCCCCCTGTTCACATGGGCCTTCGCAGGGGCGGTCTTTTATACGATTAAGAAATCAATCTTCGTAACTGACGTCAGGACTCTCGGGGAAAATCATAAAAAAAGGCTGCCAATCGGCAGCCTTCTCGATGCTCAGCCCGGACGATCAGTCCCAGCTCAACGCCCCACCAGTCTGATACTCAATCACACGCGTCTCAAAGAAGTTCTTCTCTTTCTTCAAGTCCATGATCTCGCTCATCCATGGGAACGGGTTGGTAGTCCCTGGATACTCTTCCTTCAGGCCGATCTGGGTCAGACGACGGTTGGCGATAAACTTGAGGTAGTCCTCCATCATCGCTGCGTTCATGCCTAGCACGCCGCGTGGCATGGTGTCTCGGGCGTATTCGATCTCCAGCTGGGTCCCTTGCAGGATCATCTGGGTCGCTTCTTCCTTCATCGCCGCATCCCACAGGTGCGGGTTCTCGATCTTGATCTGGTTGATAACGTCGATACCGAAGTTCAGGTGCATCGACTCGTCACGCAGGATGTACTGGAACTGCTCGGCCACGCCGGTCATCTTGTTGCGGCGGCCCATGGACAGGATCTGGGTGAAGCCGCAGTAGAAGAAGATGCCTTCCAAGACGCAGTAGTAGGCGATCAGGTTGCGCAGCAGCTCTTTGTCGGTTTCGACGGTGCCGGTGTTGAATTCCGGGTCGGAGATGGCGCGGGTGTACTTCAGGCCCCAGGCGGCTTTTTTAGCGACCGACGGGATCTCGTGGTACATGTTGAAGATCTCGCCTTCATCCATGCCCAGCGACTCGATGCAGTACTGGTAGGCGTGGGTGTGGATCGCCTCTTCGAAGGCCTGGCGCAGGATGTACTGGCGGCACTCCGGGTTGGTGATCAGGCGGTACACGGCCAGGGCCAGGTTGTTGGCAACCAGCGAGTCGGCGGTGGAGAAGAAGCCGAGGTTGCGCATGACGATGCGGCGCTCGTCTTCGGTCAGGCCGTCCTGGCTCTTCCACAGGGCGATGTCGGCGGTCATGTTGACCTCTTGCGGCATCCAGTGGTTGGCGCAGCCGTCCAGGTACTTCTGCCAGGCCCAGTCGTACTTGAACGGTACCAGCTGGTTGAGGTCGGCGCGGCAGTTGATCATGCGCTTTTCATCTACTGCAACGCGGGCCGAGGAGCCTTCCAGCTCGGCCAGGCCTTCGGCAACGTCGAGGGCGTCGAGGGCAGCCTTGGCACGTTTGACGGCTTCGGAGTCAGAAGCGGTGGCCGCACGGGCCTCCAGGGCGGCGGCACCACCGGCGCTGTCGAGCTTGTCGAGGGTGGCGGCGGCAGCGGCCTGCGCAGGGGTGTTGCCTTTGGCGGCTACTTCGCCGTCTTCTTTGTCGAATTCGTCCCAGCTCAGCATGGTTTGGCTCCTGCTTGAGGGTCGCCCTGGGGCAACCGGTTGGATTTTAAGAATGTGATGCCTGACGCAAGGCCGTAACGGCGAATGGACAGCTCGAGAGGCTGACTCTCGTTTACATCTGAATGTGTTCTGGCTTGTACCTGGCCAGGCCTCTGGGAGGGGCCAGGACAATTGAATAGGTGCTCTTTTCAGAGGGCGCAGAGTATACCTGAATTCACCTTCGATCGGGGCGCGTGTGTCGCCGGCGAGGGTAACTTTTTCGACCGGTTTGGCGTGCGTCCGTTCACGAAACGGGTGGCTTCTTCTACGGGGGGAGAGTGTAGCGCCAACCTATATGTTGTGCCAGTTTAAATTTGAAGGCACATCATATGGTGTTTTTTGAGGGTTGTGTTGGCGGGGGCGGCCTCACCGCGGGCTGGCCGGCGATGAGGCCAGCTACCACTAGCTACGGTGGGTATACAGCGTTTCGACAATGTGTGTCTTGGGGTGCTTGCGTGCCTGTTCCACTGAGGTGAAACGGCCGGTTTCTGCGTTGCGACCAATCTTGCGAGATGCCAGTTTTTTCCGCGCCATGGGCGTACATCCTTTTTTGAGAGGTCCTGTTCTTTTACCGAGCTGCGTGAACAGTGGGCAAAGGGCAAGGTTTCTCTGAGGCGCGGATACAAAAATGCCGCGCGGGGCACCCGTAGGTACCCCGCACGGCATTCAGGCCTTACTGGCAGGCTTCGCAGTCAGGCTCGTCGATCGCGCAGGCCTTCGGCACTGGCGCTGGGCCGGCTGCCTGGACCGGGGCGCTGTCGCCACCGCTGGAAACGGCGTTGAGCTTGCCGGTGTTGATGGTCGACTTCTCGGTGCTGGTGGCGGCCAGGGCACGGAGGTAGTAGGTGGTTTTCAGGCCACGGTACCAGGCCATGCGGTAGGTCACGTCCAGCTTCTTGCCCGATGCACCCGCAATGTACAGGTTCAGCGACTGCGCCTGGTCGATCCACTTCTGGCGACGGGAAGCCGCGTCGACAATCCACTTGGTCTCGACTTCGAACGCAGTGGCGTACAGGTCTTTCAGCTCTTGCGGGATACGCTCGATCTGCTGTACCGAACCGTCGTAGTACTTCAGGTCGTTGATCATGACCGAGTCCCACAGGTCGCGGGCCTTGAGGTCGCGAACCAGGTACGGGTTGATCACGGTGAATTCGCCCGACAGGTTCGATTTCACGTACAGGTTCTGGTAGGTAGGCTCGATCGACTGCGACACGCCAGTGATGTTGGCGATGGTCGCGGTTGGCGCGATGGCCATGATGTTCGAGTTACGAATACCTTTCTGCACGCGGGCACGTACCGGCGCCCAGTCCAGGGTTTCTTCCAGGTTGACGTCGATGTACTTCTGGCCACGGGCCTCGATCAGGATCTGTTGCGAATCCAGCGGCAGGATGCCCTTAGACCACAGCGAACCCTGGAAGGTCTCGTAGGCGCCGCGTTCATCGGCCAGGTCGCACGAAGCCTGGATGGCGTAGTAGCTGACCGCTTCCATCGACTTGTCGGCAAACTCGACGGCAGCATCGGAGCCGTAAGGAATGTGCTGCAGGTACAGCGCATCCTGGAAGCCCATGATGCCCAGGCCGACCGGACGGTGCTTGAAGTTCGAGTTACGCGCTTGCGGCACCGAGTAGTAGTTGATGTCGATCACGTTGTCGAGCATGCGCACAGCGGTGTTCACGGTGCGTTGCAGCTTGGTGGTGTCCAGCTTGCCATCGACGATGTGGTTCGGCAGGTTGATCGAGCCCAGGTTGCAGACCGCGATCTCGTCCTTGTTGGTGTTCAGGGTGATCTCGGTGCACAGGTTCGAGCTGTGGACCACGCCCACGTGCTGCTGCGGCGAACGCAGGTTGCACGGGTCCTTGAAGGTCAGCCATGGGTGGCCGGTCTCGAACAGCATCGACAGCATCTTGCGCCACAGGTCTTTGGCCTGGATGGTCTTGAACACCTTGATCTTGTTGTACTCGGTCAGGGCTTCGTAGTACTCGTAGCGCTCTTCGAAGGCCTTGCCGGTCAGGTCGTGCAGGTCTGGCACTTCCGAAGGCGAGAACAGGGTCCACTTGCCGTCATCGAAGACACGCTTCATGAACAGGTCAGGAATCCAGTTGGCGGTGTTCATGTCGTGGGTACGACGGCGGTCATCACCGGTGTTCTTGCGCAGCTCGATGAATTCTTCGATGTCCAGGTGCCAGGTTTCCAGGTAGGCACATACAGCGCCTTTGCGCTTGCCACCCTGGTTCACGGCAACGGCGGTGTCGTTGACCACTTTCAGGAACGGGACGACGCCCTGGGATTTACCGTTGGTGCCCTTGATGTACGAGCCCAGTGCACGGACCGGGGTCCAGTCGTTGCCCAGGCCGCCAGCGAATTTCGACAGCATGGCGTTGTCGTGGATCGCGTGGTAGATGCCCGACAGGTCGTCTGGCACGGTGGTCAGGTAGCAGCTGGACAGCTGCGGGCGCAGGGTACCGGCGTTGAACAGGGTCGGGGTCGAGGCCATGTAGTCGAACGACGACAACAGGTTGTAGAACTCGATCGCACGGGCTTCCTTGTCTTTCTCTTCCAGCGCCAGGCCCATGGCCACACGCATGAAGAACACCTGCGGCAGCTCGAAGCGCACGCCATCCTTGTGGATGAAGTAGCGGTCGTACAGGGTCTGCAGGCCCAGGTAGGTGAACTGCTGGTCGCGCTCGTGGTTGATCGCCTTGCCCAGTTTTTCCAGGTCGAAGTCGGCCAGGGCCGGGTTCAGCAGCTCGAACTCGATACCTTTGGCGACGTAGGCCGGCAGGGCCTTGGCGTACAGGTCAGCCATTTCGTGGTGGGTGGCGCTGTCGGCTACATTCAGGAAGCCCAGGCCTTCGGCGCGCAGGGTGTCCATCAGCAGGCGGGCGGTAACGAACGAGTAGTTCGGCTCGCGCTCCACCAGGGTACGGGCGGTCATTACCAGGGCGGTGTTGACGTCCTTGATGGCCACGCCGTCGTACAGGTTCTTCAGGGTTTCGCGCTGGATCAGGTCGCCATCGACTTCGGCCAGGCCTTCGCAGGCTTCGCTGATGATGGTGTTCAGGCGGGCCATGTCGAGCGGCGCCAGGCTGCCGTCAGCCAGGGTGATGCGGATGCTCGGGTGCGGCTCGACCACGGCGTCGGTGTTGGCGCGGGTGGCACGCTCCTTGGCGCGCTGGTCACGGTAGATCACGTAGTCGCGGGCAACTTTCTGCTCGCCGGCGCGCATCAGGGCCAGTTCGACCTGGTCCTGGATTTCTTCGATGTGGATGGTGCCACCCGATGGCATGCGACGCTTGAACGTGGCGGTAACCTGCTCGGTCAGGCGCGCGACGGTGTCGTGGATGCGCGACGAAGCGGCGGCAGTGCCGCCTTCAACTGCGAGGAACGCCTTGGTGATGGCGACGGTGATCTTGTCGTCGGTGTAAGGGACGACAGTGCCGTTACGCTTGATCACGCGCAGTTGGCCAGGGGCGGTGGCAGCCAGATCCTGGTTGGAATCGGCGGCCTGCGGCACCTTGGCCTGCGGGTTCTCGCGAGTTGTGTCGGTTTGCATGGGTGGGTGTCTCCACAATTTCTATATTGTTCAGGCGCCCTATGGGCGCCCACCGTTCCGTCCACTTGCTCGATGGCCTTGCGGGGATGCACAAAGCATGCGCATCCGCCCGCACGGGCGTACCGACTTCGGGACAGACTCAGGAATTAGGGGCAATGGCTTGCCGCTCCCTGGCCGAAGTCAAAGGTTTTGGGCGGGGCCCAAAATCTGTTGCTGATGGATGCCAGGGCTGGCCTGCAACACCCATGCCCGAACAAGGCCCTGGAAGGGCTTGCCTCGGTCGCCTCCGCAGGAGCGGTTTGGCTGCTGAAATCACCTGAAGTTCCACCCGGAAAATCGCTTGATCTTGCGGGTTGACTTTTGTGTGTGATTTTGCACGAACCCCTATATCTAGTGGTTCGCTGCGATCGGGATACAAGATAATGCGGTATTGGGGGCTTTGCAAGGCGAGCGCCTGTGGATAAGTTGTGTGTACTTTGTGAGTGAATGGTGGGTATTCGCTGTAGGCCTTGTGCCAAGTGGTTTGCAGTATTTTTCTGCACCGTGACGCCCTTGGGCAGTTTTTTTGGGGCGCGAAGCCTGTCACAAAAAACGGTTCAGTCGAGGGGGCGGTAGGGCGTGTCTGAAGATCTGGGGTGCCTGGGAGATCGAGCACCGTCCGCGGGGCGCTCGGTCTCGCAGGGCCCCCCATCTACATTCATACTCTCAGCTGCCCTGACACGATCCCAAGAACAACAAGGCCAAAGCCATGGACCACCCCATACCCCGCATCCTCATCGTCGAAGACGACCAGCGCCTCGCCGAACTCACCGCCGAATACCTGCAGGCCAATGGTTTCGAGGTCGCGGTGGAGGCCGATGGCGCCCGCGCCGCGAGGCGCATCATCGACAGCCAGCCCGACCTGGTGATCCTCGACCTGATGCTCCCCGGCGAGGACGGCCTGAGCATCTGCCGTCGGGTGCGCAGCCAGTACCAGGGGCCGATCCTCATGCTCACCGCGCGCAGCGATGAACTCGACCAGGTTCAGGGCCTGGACCTGGGTGCCGACGACTACGTCTGCAAACCCGTGCGCCCACGCTTGCTGCTGGCGCGTATCCAGGCCCTGCTGCGCCGCAGCGAAACCGTGGACAGCAAGCGCCAGGACCTGGCCTTCGGTGCGCTGCGTATCGACAACCGCCTGCGCGAGGCGCACCTGGGCGAGCAGTTGATCGAACTGACCGGCGCCGAATTCGATCTGCTCTGGCTGTTGGCCAGCAACGCTGGCCGGGTGCTGACCCGTGAACAGATCTTCACCGCACTGCGTGGCGTGGGCTACGACGGCCAGGACCGCTCCATCGATATCCGCATCTCGAAAATCCGCCCCAAGATCGGCGACGACCCGCTTCAGCCGCGGTTGATCAAGACCCTGCGCAGCAAAGGCTACCTGTTCGTTGGCGAGGCACCATGAACAATTCGATCTTCCTGCGCATCTATGGCGGCATGCTGGCCGTGCTGGTGCTGGTGGCCCTGCTTGGCGTGCTCAGCCTGCACCTGGTCAACGAAGTGCGCGCTGCCCAGCATCGCGAGGGCCTGGCCCAGGGCACCTTCAGCCTGATGGCCGACAACCTGGCAATGCAGAATGAAACCCAACGCAAGCGTTCGCTGCTGATCTGGGAACGCCTGCTTGGCGTGCCGTTGGCGCTGCAACCGATGAGCGCACGCAGCCTTGACGGTGGCCAGCGGGCGCGCCTGTACCGTGGCCTGGTGGTGGTCGAGAAGATTGGCCCGCATGCGGCGCAAGTGCTACGCAAGGTGGGCCAGGAAGACCTGATGCTGGTCGCGCAGATCAAACAGATCAGCGAGCAGTTGGCGCGGGCCACCCTCTATCTATTGGCCGACGAACTGGTGCGCTACCCGGTAACCGAACAGCAGCAGCGCCTGGCACAGATCAAGCAGGAAAAGGGCTTCGGCTTTGGCGTTGCCTTGCAACGTATCGAGCGGGTCAGCCTGGACGATGACCAGCGGCGCCGCGTGGAGGAGGGCGACACGGTGATGGCGCTGGGCAAGGATGGTGACTCGATCCGGGTGTTCGCCGGGCTGACGGGCTCGCCATGGGTACTGGAAATCGGCCCGCTGTACCAGCTCAACCCTTACCCGCCGCAGTTGCTGATTCTGATTGCCTTCCTGGGGCTGTGCCTGATTGGCCTGGTGGTCTACCTGCTGGTGCGTCAGCTGGAACGTCGTGTGTCCGGCCTGGAGATTGCTGCCACGCGCATCGCCCAAGGCAGCCTGGATACCCGCGTGCCGGCCGGCGACGCCGACTCGGTAGGGCGCCTGGCGGCTGCCTTCAATGGCATGGCCGAGCACCTGCAGCGTTCGCTGACCATGCAGCGTGAGCTGGTGCGAGCGGTGTCCCACGAGCTTCGCACGCCGGTGGCGCGCCTGCGCTTTGGCCTGGAGATGATCGAAAGCGCCACGACTGAACAGGTGCGGGCAAAGCACCTGGCGGGCATGGACGGGGATATCCAGGACCTCGACAAGCTGGTCGACGAGATGCTGACCTACGCCCGCCTGGAGCAGGGCGCACCGGCCTTGAAGTTCCAGCGGGTCGATCTGGATGCCTTGCTCGATCGGGTGATCGAAGAGCTGGCACCTTTGCGTGCCGAGGTGCGGGTGGTGCGCGGCGACTGTCAGGGCGCGGATGCCGAAGGCGCCTGGGTCGAGGCCGAGCCGCGCTACTTGCACCGGGCCCTGCAGAACCTTGTCGGCAATGCCATGCGCCATGCCGAGGGCGAAGTGCGCCTGAGCTATCAGCTGGGCCAGCAACGTTGCCGCATCGATGTGGAGGATGACGGCCCAGGGATCCCCGAGGGCTTCTGGGACCGCATTTTCACGCCCTTCACCCGCCTCGATGACAGCCGCACCCGTGCCTCGGGCGGGCATGGCCTGGGCCTGTCGATCGTACGGCGGATCATCTACTGGCACGCGGGCCGGGCCACGGTGGGCCGCAGCGAGGCGTTGGGCGGTGCCTGCTTCAGCCTGAACTGGCCAAGGCAGCAGGCACCGCTGTGAAGGTCAGACGCTGACCAGGCTCAGCAGGTGGCCGTCCTGCAGGCAGAACTGACCTTGCAGCTCTGCGCCTTGCTGCCACTGCGGTGACAGGTCGGTGAGCAGGCGCAAGCGCGCCAGCCCTTCTGCGGACCAGTCGAGCACTTCTGCGTGTTCGAAGTAGAAGCGTTGGCGAGTCAGTGGGTACAGGGTCTTGAACAAGCTTTCCTTCAGCGAGAACGTCAGGGTGACCGTAAGCCCAAGCTGGCGGCGGTCCAGGCGCTCCAGCTCTGCCGGGGTAAGGATTTCGCCCATCAGCCGCTCGGCGCGCGCGTCATCCAGCAAGGCTTCCTGATCCAGGCCCAGACCTTGGCAGCTGTTTTCGCCGGCGACCACCGCGGCGGCCCAGCCCTTGCCGTGTGTGATCGAGCCATGAATACCGGCGGGCCAGATGGGCGAGCGGTCTTCGTGGGTGCCGGGCACGTAGTCGCGGCCGTCCAGGTGCTGGAGCGCGGCGCGGGCACATACGCGGCCGGCCAGGTACTCGGCCTGGCGCTTGGCCACCGAGCGCAGCAGGCTGGCGCTGGGCAGTACGCCAGCGCGCTGGAAGTCGTCGGCGGCCAAGTGGGCAGGGTCGAAGGCGCAACTGACCAGCACCGCGCCGGGCAATGGGCGGGGCAGGGGCCAGTGGTGCTGGAGCGGGGCGCAACAGGCAGGAAGTGTGTTCATGGCGGCTATTGTGCCAGCTGTGCAGGCGCTAAGGGAGGTGGCGTGGTAACGCCTCCTTTCCCACAACGATTGCACAATCTTTTATTTGAACACCTTCTTGAAGAACGCCTGCATATCCGCCCAGGAACGCTCGTCCGCTGCCTTGTTATAGCCAATGTCCGGCCCCCCATGTTCACCGTGGCTCAGCCGATCGGCATCGGGGTTGGTGAACCCGTGCTTGGCCCCTTCAATACTGACGAACTGGTAGTTGACCTTGGCCGCATCCATCTCGGCCTTGAAGGCCTCTACCTGCTGTGGGGTGACCATGCTGTCCGCCGCACCATGCTCGACCAGGATATCGGCCCGCACCACGCCAGGTTTTGCCGGGGTCTGGGTGGCCAGTGCGCCATGGAAGCTCACCACGCCATCGAGCTTTTCTCCCCGGCGTGCGGCATCGAGCACCACCTTGCCGCCAAAACAGTAGCCGACAGCGCCCAGTTGATGCTTGTTCACATTCGGCTGCTTTTTCAACAACTCCAGGCCCGCGTCGAAGCGCGCTGCTGCTGCGGCCGGGTCCTTCATCGCTGCGGCCATGAATGCCTGGGCATCCTGCGGATGCTCGGTGTGCTTGCCATCGCCGTACATGTCGATGGCCAGTGCCTTGTAGCCCAGGGCGGCAAGATCTCTCGCACGACGCTTGGCATAGTCGTTCAGGCCCCACCATTCATGCACCACAACGATGCCTGGGCGTTTGCCGTCCAGCGCGTCATCGTAGGCGTAGTAGCCGACGAGGCGGTTGCCATCGTCGTCCTGATAAGGAATTTCACGGGTCACTACCGCCGCTTGGGCGAGGGCGGCGCTGCACATCAGGGTCAGGGCCAGCAGGGCTCGCATGTTCACAACTCCTTGTTTTGCTATCGATTCGTTCAGCCGGGGTTCAGCCAGGGTTCAGTCGCGGTTCAGGGTGCCCTGATTACTCTAGCTTCCAGACCGAAACAGCGCACCCAACTGGAGTACCCAGCCATGAAAACCTTCAATACCCTGCTTGCCGCCATGGCCGTCTGTGCCGCTGGCATTACCACCGCCCAGGCCGCGGACGACAACTTCGCCAGCCTCACCTACGGCCAGACCAGCGACAAAGTTCGCAAGTCCGGCCTGCTGCAACGCAACACCGATCAGCTCAATGCCGACGGTATTATCGGCAAGGACGATACCTGGGGTGTGCGTCTGGGCAAGATCAACGACCAGGGCCGCTACTACATGACCTATGACAATGTCTCTGGCGACCACAGTGGCCTGAAGTTGCGCCAGGAAAACCTGCTTGGCAGCTACGACTTGTTCCTGCCGGTGGGCGATACCACCAAGCTGTTCGGTGGTGGCAGCCTGGGTGTGACCAAGCTTACCCAGGACTCGCCAGGCGCCAGCCGGGACACTGACTACGGTTATGCCTACGGCTTGCAGGCCGGTGTGATCCAGGACATCACCGACAAGGCCTCGGTCGAACTGGGCTACCGTTACCTGCGCACCAATGCCGCGACCGAGGTGGGCGCGCATGGCGGGCCGAAGGATGGCACCCTGCGCCTGACCAGCAGCGCGCAGACCTACCTGGCAGCAAGTTACAAGTTCTGACGAACGAGCCGCGTTATCCTGTACCGGCCTTCGCGGGCACGCCCGCTCCCACAGGTACTGCACAAACCGCTGAAACTGTGCAGTACCTTTGGCTTGTGCAGGTGCTGCACACGTTTCAGAGACTGTGCGATTGCTGTGGGAGCAGGCATACCCGCGAATAGGCCGGTACAGGCAATACACATAAGGAGCTGCACATGAAACTGCTGGTGGTCGAGGACGAAGCCCTGCTTCGCCATCACCTCTACACCCGCCTGGGCGAAAGCGGCCATGTGGTCGAGGCGGTCGCTGATGCCGAAGAGGCGCTGTACCAAACCGAGCAGTACCATTTCGACCTTGCCATCATCGATCTGGGCCTGCCCGGTATCAGCGGCCTGGAGCTGATCACGCGGCTGCGCAGCCAGGACAAGACCTTCCCCATTCTCATCCTCACAGCCCGTGGCAACTGGCAAGACAAGGTCGAGGGCCTGGCCGCCGGTGCCGACGACTATCTGGTCAAGCCGTTCCAGTTCGAGGAGCTTGAAGCACGGCTCAATGCCCTGTTACGCCGCTCCAGTGGTTTCATCCAGTCGACCATCACCGCTGGCCCCTTGGTACTTGACCTCAACCGCAAGCAGGCCACCCTCGACGAACACGCCTTGGCCCTGACTGCCTACGAATACCGCATCCTCGAATACCTCATGCGCCATCACCAGCAGGTGGTGGCCAAGGATCGCCTGATGGAACAGTTGTACCCAGGTGACGAAGAGCGCGACCCCAATGTCATCGAAGTGCTGGTTGGCCGCCTGCGCCGCAAGCTTGAAGGCGAGCGCGGCTTCAAACCCATCGACACGGTGCGCGGCCTGGGCTACCTGTTCACCGAGCGCTGCCGATGATCCGCTCGCTGCGGGTGCGCCTGATGCTGGCCGCCGCAGTGCTGGCGCTGCTGTTCATGCTGGCGCTGCTGCCGGCCTTGCAGAAGGCCTTCAGCCTGGCTCTGCAGGAATCGATCGAGCAGCGTCTGGCCTCGGATGTGACCACGCTGATTTCCGCTGCGCGTATCGAGCATGGCCAGCTGCAGATGCCGACACTGCTGCCGGACGAGCGCTACAACCTGCCCTACACAGGCCTGCTCGGCTATATCTTTGACCGCGACGGCAAACTGGTCTGGCAGTCGCGTGCCACCGCCGACCGGCACATCAACTACCAGCCGCGCTATGACGGGCGCGGCAACGAGTTCGACCGCATTCACCAGTCCGATGGCGAAGAGTTCTTCGTTTACGACGTCGAGATCAAGCTGTTGGGCG
Organism: Pseudomonas sp. KCJK9058; assembly: GCF_046230975.1. Lineage (NCBI taxonomy): Bacteria > Pseudomonadati > Pseudomonadota > Gammaproteobacteria > Pseudomonadales > Pseudomonadaceae > Pseudomonas > Pseudomonas sp. KCJK9058. Next base: position 5,554 of record NZ_JBJJLR010000052.1, on the reverse strand, counting down.
GGCAGAGTGCCGCCTACAGCATTGTCGCTCTGCAGCCCGTGAGCGAGTACAAGGCCACCCTCAATGGCCTGCGCGAAAAGCTCTACCTGGGGTTCGGCGCTGCATTGCTGGCGCTCATGGTGTTGTTGTGGGCAGGCCTGACCTGGGGGCTGCGCTCGTTGCGACGCCTCAGCCACGAACTGGATGAAGTGGAATCAGGTGCACGTGATGGCCTGAGCGGCGAGCACCCACGCGAGTTGCTGCGCCTGACCCGCTCGCTCAACCGTCTGTTGCGCAGTGAGCGTGAGCAGCGCACGCGCTACCGTGATTCGCTGGACGACCTGGCCCACAGCCTGAAGACGCCGCTGGCGGTGTTGCAGGGTGTGGGTGAAAGCTTGCAGCAGCGCAGCGGCGAGCGCGAGCAGGCGCGGGTGCTGCAAAGCCAGATCGAGCGCATGAGCCAGCAGATCGACTACCAGCTGCAACGCGCCAGCCTGCGCAAGAGTGGCCTGGTCCGCCACAGCGTATTGCTGCGGCCGTTGCTCGACAGCCTGTGCAGCACCTTGGCCAAGGTTTACCGGGAAAAACGTGTGAACGTGCTGCTGGAGTTGCCGGACGCGGCGCAGGTGCCGATGGAGCAGGGCGCGTTGCTGGAAATGCTCGGCAACCTGCTGGAGAACGCCTACCGGCTAAGCCTGGGCCAAGTGCGGGTGAGCCTGGTGAAGGCGCCGGGGTATCTGACCTTGTGCATCGAGGACGACGGGCCGGGCGTGCCCGCCGACCAGCGTGAACGCATTCTGGAGCGTGGGGAGCGGCTGGACAGCCAGCACCCGGGGCAGGGCATAGGCTTGGCCGTGGTCAAGGATATCGTCGACAGCTATGACGCCGAACTGAGCCTTGGCGATTCGCCGCTGGGGGGCGCTGCGTTCAGGATCACCTTCAACCTGGATTGATCCCTAGCCTGTGCCGGCCCATTCGCAGGTCAACCCGCGAATGGGGGCACAGGCAATCCACAAAGGGCGGATTTCCGCCATTCCTCCTTGTACAAATTCCGCCATCGGGCGGAAATCCGCCAATCCGTCTCGGGAATATCGCCCTGTCGTTGGGCATTTATTCCTAGCAAATACGGGCTTTGCACCCTTCATGGGCATTTTGGCACCACCCTTGCTATTGATCCTCGCAGAGGCCTGCCCAGGCAGCTCGAACACAACGACAAATCCCTCCAAGTGCAGGAGGGTTAGCGATTCAGGTGCCCCCATCACCCTGGGAAGGGTGAACCGGCACACTTGAGGAAAATTAGCCATGACGACACGTCAGCCGCTGTACAAATCCCTGTATGTCCAGGTGTTGGTCGCCATCACCATCGGCATCCTGCTCGGCCACTACTACCCGGAAACGGGCGTTGCCCTCAAACCCCTGGGTGACGGCTTCGTCAAACTGATCAAGATGGTCATCGCCCCGATCATCTTCTGTACCGTGGTCAGCGGCATTGCCGGCATGCAGAGCATGAAGTCGGTCGGCAAAACCGGCGGCTACGCGTTGCTGTACTTCGAAATCGTCTCCACCATCGCCCTGATCATCGGCCTCGTCGTCGTCAACGTGGTCAAGCCAGGCGCTGGCATGCACATCGACGTCAGCACCCTGAACGCCAGCAGCGTGGCTGCCTACGCCGCCGCCGGCGCGCAGCAGACTACCGTCGGCTTCCTGCTTAACGTCATCCCCAATACGGTCGTCGGCGCCTTCGCCAACGGCGACATCCTGCAAGTGCTGATGTTCTCGGTACTGTTCGGCTTCGCCCTGCACCGCCTGGGCAGCTACGGCAAGCCGGTACTGGACATGATCGACCGCTTCGCCCACGTCATGTTCAACATCATCAACATGATCATGAAGCTGGCCCCGATCGGCGCTTTCGGCGCCATGGCCTTCACCATCGGCCAGTACGGTGTTGGCTCGCTGGTGCAGCTGGGCTACCTGATGGCCTGCTTCTACATCACCTGCCTGCTGTTCGTGCTGGTGGTGCTGGGCGGTATCTGCCGTGCCCACGGCTTCAGCGTGATCAAGCTGATCCGCTACATCCGTGAAGAACTGCTGATCGTGCTGGGTACTTCGTCCTCGGAGTCGGCCCTGCCACGCATGCTGGCCAAGATGGAGCGCCTGGGTGCCAAGAAATCGGTAGTGGGCCTGGTTATCCCGACTGGCTACTCGTTCAACCTGGACGGTACCTCGATCTACCTGACCATGGCTGCGGTGTTCATCGCTCAGGCCACTGACACCACCATGGACATCACTCACCAGATCACCCTGCTGCTGGTGCTGCTGGTGGCTTCCAAGGGTGCTGCCGGCGTTACCGGTTCGGGCTTCATCGTGCTGGCCGCGACCCTGTCGGCTGTTGGCCACCTGCCGGTTGCCGGCCTGGCGCTGATCCTTGGCATCGACCGCTTCATGTCCGAAGCCCGCGCCCTGACCAACCTGGTGGGCAACGCCGTTGCCACCGTGGTAGTGGCCAAGTGGGTCAAGGAAATGGACAACGACAAGCTGGCTTCGGAATTGGCCTCCGGTGGTGCGCCGCTGGTCGATACCCGCCCGACGGACGACCTGGGCGTGGCTGAAGGCCCGGCTCGTTGATAGCGGGTTGAAATGAGAAAGGCGACCCAAGGTCGCCTTTTTCGTGTCTGCGCGGTCCCTGTGGGAGCGGCCTTGCGTCGCGAATGGGCTGCGCAGCAGCCCCGGCGACCTTGCAGGATGGCTGAAATCTTGGGGCCGCTGCGCAGCCCTTTCGCGACGCAAGGCCGCTCCCACACAGGGCGATGCGGTGGCCCTCAGCCCAGTACCACCTCCAACACCCGGATCTCCTCCGGCTGTGGGTAATGCCACCTTACTTGCACATCCCAGAACTTCACCCCGTACACCCGCTCGGACGGTGGTATCTGGTAGGCCGGCCGTGGGTCCTGCGCCAGGCATTGCTCGATCAGTTGCACCAGCGGCTCATTCAAACGCAGCGCATGCTCGCGGGCCTGGATCAGGGCGTTGTCCGCCCACTGCACGTCAATTGCCACAGGCGCTGCGTTGGCCATCTGGTTGCTGGCGCCAGCGACGCTGTCGGCATAGGGCACATACGGCTTGATGTCCAGCACCGGCGTGCCGTCGAGCAGGTCGATCCCGGACAGCAGCAGGCGCCCGGGCTCCACGCCCTCCAGGCGTACCACCGACTGGCCGATGCCGTTGGGCCGGTGGGTGGCGCGGGTGGCGAACACCCCCATGCTCTTGTTGCCGCCCAGACGCGGAGGCCGCACTTTCAGGCGCGGCTTTTCTTCCAGGGCCTGGTGGAACAGGAACAGCAGCCAGACATGGCTGACCTGCTCCAGGCCTTCGACCGCGTCACCTTGATCGAACGGCGGCAACAGTTCGAGTACGCCACGGGCGGCAGGCGCCAGCTGCGGCTGGCGCGGAATGGCGAACTTTTCCTTGAAACAGGAGTGGACGATGCCGACCGGGACAACCGTATGCTGCATGGCCACTCAGCCGCGCACGCGCAGGGTCAGGCCCTTGAGGAAGTTGCGCATCAACTGGTCGCCACACGGGCGGTAGTTGTCGTGGCCAGCCTTGCGAAACAGCGCGCTGAGCTCAGGTTTGCTGACCGGGAAGTTGACCGACTTGAGAATCGCGTGCAGGTCGTCTTCCTTGAGCTCAAAGGCCACACGCAGCTTCTTGAGGATCAGGTTGTTGGTTACCGGCAGCTCGATCGGCTGCTGCGGGCGGCTATCGTCTTTGCCTCGGCGGTAGATCACCAGGCCGTCAAGGAAGTGCGCCATCACCCGTTCAGGGCAGCGCACGAAGCCTTCCTCTTCTTCTTTTTTCAGGTAGGTGGCCAGCACCAGAGGATGCACTTCGAGGCCAGAGAGCCCGATGATCTCGGCCATCTTGGCGTCGTTCACCTTGAGCATGTAGCGCAGGCTGCGCAGGACGTCGTTGTGGTTCATTGCAGCAGAATCCTGTTCAGGTGCCGCGCGTTCCGGCGCGGCGTATTGCTTAGAAACGTTCGGGGGTAGCCAGGTAACGCCATTGGGCCAAGGGCAGCTTGCCCATCGACACACCACCCAGGCGAATGCGTCGCATGCCTAAAAGCTCCAGGCGCAGGTAGGCGCATAGCTCGGAAATCTGCCCTGGTTGTGGGTTTTTCAACACCATGCGCAGGTGTGTCTCGTTCTGCCAGCTGGCCTTGGCCTTGGGCAACTCGCGGTCATTGCGCATGGCCCCACGCGCCAGGCGTTCCAGCGCCTGGGGGGTGGTTTCGCCGCGCACTTCAATGATGAACTCTTGCTCCAGGCGACGCAGGTCGGCCTCGATCTTGCGGGATACCCGCCAGTCCTGGGTAAACACCTGCAGGCCGCTGGCGCCACGCTCCAGCGGTGCCACGCAGGCCTGCCGGGCAAAATGCCCGTGCAGGGCGCGCACGCCTTCGCGGTGGGCCTCGCTAAGGCTGCCCATGTTCATGCTGGCGCGGGCGTCTTCACTGTCCATGCCGGCTGGCTGGTTCAGCAGCAGGGTCACTGGCTCCAGGGTTTCGGCGCGGGCGCCCGGCAGCAGTTCGACGCGCTGCTGCTCAACCTTGAACTGCGGCTGCTCGACCACCACGCCATCGACCGTTACCCAGCCTCCTTCAATGTACTGCTCGGCCTCGCGGCGGGAGCAGCCGAGCTGCTCGATGAGGCGTTTGGACAGGCGGACGGGTTCGGACATGGGGCAATTCGCAAGGCAGGGAAAGGCCTCCATTGTACCTGCCTGCAAGCGGTAGATGATGGGAATCTGTGTCAGATGCGCCATTTTGGACACATAGCGCGGCACATTCAGGCGCCGCCTCAAGGCACTGTGCGCATTAGTCTCATGTGCAGCAGAGGATAGGGCTGGCCCAGGCCGTCGGTTTCCGAACGGCCGATGACCTCGAAACCCTCATGCAGGTAGAAGCCCAGCGCTTTCGGGTTCTGTTCGTTGACGTCAAGGTACTCGGCATTCAGCTCATTGATGGCATAGCGCAGCAGGCGCTTGCCTACCCCTTGGCCGCGGTAGCCAGGTGCGACGAACAGCATGTCCACCCGCCCGTTGGCGACACCGGCGAAACCACAGATGCGCTGGCGGTCCTTGCAGCAGATCAGCATCACTGCGTCGAGGTAGCGGCGCAGCACATGTTCGCGCAGTAGCAGGATATAGCCCTCTGGCAGAAAGTCGTGGGTGGCGCGTACTGAATCCTCCCACACCTGTACCAGCTCGCTGTAGTCGCACAAGCGCGGGGTTTGCAGCGTCAGTAGCGCAGCCATGCCGGTGTTCCTCTGGGACGATAGGGAAAACATAGCAGGCCAACCACCGGTCGGCTTGTTCGCTTGGCGCTTGAGACCTGGGGAGTGACGGTCTATTAATTAAGCGTGGGAAAAAATCCCACGCAAATATAAGTTCAATCTGAAGCAAGATTACTGACTGATTTGGCGTTCTCGTGGCGAAGACCTGGAGACGGACTATGCAAATCCACCTGCTGTTCAAGAAGGCTTTACTCGCGGCTGCTGTAGCTGGCGTGTTGTCG